>CAYQXD010000001.1:0-66137 GCA_964421315.1 uncultured Thiotrichaceae bacterium
AAAAATAAAATGTTTTGTTTTTGCTTTTTTCGCGTCTTTTGCGTTCTTCGCGGACGAATGTTTTTCAGTTTTTCCAATGTCCGATAAGTGTCGATAGCAGACGTTTAATGACAAATTTTATTTTTCAAACACCGCGATAGATTCAACATGTCCGGTATGTGGGAACATGTTCATTATTCCGGCTTTCGTTAACTTATAACCCAGCTCATTGACTAACACCACAGCATCTCGTGCCAGTGTTGCTGGATGGCAGGATACATAAACTATGGTCTCTGCCTGCATCTTTTTTAATGCCGGTAAAATTGCAGCAGCACCCGAACGTGGTGGATCGAGCAGGATTTTGTTGTATTTTTGTTTTAACCAGGGTGAGGTTAAAACTTCATCACTATACAGATCAGCATAAACAAATTCAGCATTGCTAATGTTATTAAGCAGTGCATTATGCCGTGCTTTTTTAACCATAACCAACGAGCCTTCTACTGCTGTCACCTGTTTACAACTGACCGCCAAGCCTAAAGAAAAATTGCCTAAACCACTAAACAAATCCAACACTGTATCGGTATTTTTTAACGCCAGATAATTTATTGCATTAGCCACCATACGTTTATTTATTTCTGGATTAACCTGGATAAAGTCAGACGGTTGAAATTCAATTTTAATATTTTCATCTGCAGACCCAGTTTCACCGAGTCCTGTTTTGGCGAGAAAATAATATAAGGGTTCTGCCTGTTGCGGATATAATAATTCCAGATTATCCGGTTTGCCAGACTGCAAATAACACACCAGTGAGTGAGCCTGACAAAAATCAGATAATATTTTTCTTGAGGTCTCAGATAAATCTTCTAAGTGGCGAAACACCAGAACCGTTTTATTGTCACCAACAGCCACTTCTATCTGCGGGATGGTTCTTTTCTCTTCCAGTTGATTAATGCACTCAGCAAGCTCGTTAATAATCTCACCAACGGATGGGTGCAGCACTTCACAGCGTGTGGTTTCGGTAATAAAGGAAGCATTGCGTTCACGAAACCCAACCAGCACTTTTTCCTTTTTATGCACGTAACGCACACCCAGTCGTGCTTTATGGCGATAACCATATTCCGGGCCTAATAATGGTTCTAACACTTCTGCAGGTTTTACCCCAAGATGCGTTAACTGGTCTAACAACATCGCTTGTTTGAGTTCAATCTGCGCATTCGATGTCATGTGCTGCAGGCTGCAGCCACCACACATTTCAAATGCACTGCACCGCGCCTCAACCCGCAAATCGGAAGGCTGTAAAACCTCAACCATACGACCTTCAGCAATATTTTTATTCAAGCGCGTGTATTTAAACAATACCCGTTCACCGACTAATGCCTGGTCAATAAAGACCGTGCGTTCATCAACATGGGCAATACCCCTGCCTTCGTTTGATAAGGCCGTGATTTCAACTTCAACGGGATCTTCCGGCAAACGCTTTTTACGCCGCCTTCCTCTTTTAGTGGTCATGTTTCATTATTACACCGTGATTATAAAACGAAAAAAATTTGGTCCGCAAAGAACGCAAAATACGCAAAAAAAGCGAAAAAAGCAAACAAATATTTTTATTTTTTGAAATTTCAGAATTAATATATAGGTGGTTAGTGTTACAGATGCAGAACTAAGTTATTTAAATAAAACACATTACAACTACAATTATCTACATCATTTTCTCAAAATACGCTGAGTAGTTACTAACAAACTTTATTTTTGCTTTTTTCGCGTATTTTGCGTTCTTCGCGGATAGTTTTTATTTATAAATTAACCAGAAAAAACACCAGTAGACAGATAACGGTCTCCACGATCACAGACAATGGAAACAATGACCGCGTTGCTTTTACCTTCTAATTCAACCTGTTGGCTAAGTTTTAACGCTGCAGCACATGCACCACCCGATGACACGCCGCAGAATAACCCTTCTTTTGATGCCAGTAGCCGTGTAGTTTCTTCTGCTTCGCGCTGACTAACATCCAGTGTAAGATCCACCCTGGCCGCGTCAAATATGCCAGGCAGATATTCCTCAGGCCAGCGGCGTATACCCGGTATGCGAGAACTTTCTTCCGGTTGCACACCGACAATTTGAATAGCAGGGTTCTGCTCTTTTAAGAATCGAGACACCCCCATAATAGTCCCTGTTGTCCCCATGGCGCTGACAAAGTGAGTGATTTCACCCTGTGTTTGCTGCCAGATTTCCGGCCCGGTACTGAGATAATGGGCATCCGAGTTGTCAGGGTTATTAAACTGATCCAGCACAATGCCCTTGCCCTCATCCTGCATTTGCAAGGCCAGGTCACGCGCACCTTCCATGCTTTGTTCCTGTGTTACTAAAATTAGTTCAGCGCCATAAGCCTTCATCGCAGCACGACGTTCTTCACTCATGTTATCCGGCATGACTAAAACCATACGATAACCCATCACCGCTGCTGCCATGGCCAGTGCTATACCCGTATTACCACTGGTCGCTTCAATTAAGGTATCACCCGGTTTGATGTCACCTCGCTTTTGCGCCTGCGTAATCATGTTAAAAGCCGGGCGGTCTTTCACTGAACCCGCAGGATTATTGCCTTCCAGTTTAAGCAAAATGCTGTTGCCACTGTTTTTCACTAACCGTTGCAAGCGTATTAACGGCGTGTTGCCAATGGTATCTGCCAGGGTCAAATATTTCATTTCTTTCATTATATTTATATTAAGCCGCTATTAAGCCACGATAATCAAATGGTCGTTGTTCAGATGGCTCGATTAGTTCGCGATAAAACGGTAAAGTAGTTAGTCTATTTTACATTTATATCCATGGATGGATAGTATTTAGCAAAGAGCCATGGATGGCGTTGCTATTATGTCCAGGGATGGACGGTATTTGGCAAAGAGCCATGGATGGCGTTGCTATTATGTCCAGGGATGGACGGTATTTGGCAAAGAGCCATGGATGGCGTTGCTATAATATTCTGCTTTTCACTTTACCTGAATTTAAATAATTAGTGCATCTCCCCCTATGCTGAAATCTAAATTAACCACTAACTACAAATTATATGGCCCTCTGCTCAGCAGCCTGTGTTCATTCCACTCAACACCGCTTTTTGCCACTGATGATGAACTGTTCTTTGACATGCCTGTGGTTTTATCAGCTAATCGGCTGGAACAGCCGGTAGCCGATGCTGCCGTCAGCATATCGGTTATTGACCGCGAAACCATAGAAGCCTCTGGTGCCAGAACGATTCCCGAGGTATTACGCCTTATCCCCGGTATGCAGGTAGGTTATAGCGGCAATGAATTCGGCGATGAACCGCAATATGTAGTTGCCTACCATGGTCATAGCGACCAGTATTCCAGACAGATGCAGGTATTGATTGACGGCCGCTCGATTTACCAGCCATTTTTTGGCGGTATTAACTGGAAAGCCATACCGGTCAATATCAACGATATAGAGCGTATCGAAGTCTCACGCGGCCCCAACCTGGCCACATATGGGGCTAACAGCTTTCAGGCAGCCATTAACATCATCACCCGAACCGCGGCGGAAGATCAGGGTTCATTCATACAAAGCAATCTTGGCAGTAATGAAATTGCAGACCTTACCTACCGTTACGGTGGCAGCAGTGGCAAGCTTGATTATCGCATCACCGTAGCGACCTTTAATGATGCCGGACTGGATAGTGCCAATGAATTTGACTACCCCGACGACACACACAGCAACAATATTGACTACCGGCTTGATTACCAGATAGATAATAAAAACACACTGTCTTATCAGGGTGGTTACGGTAAAAATCGACAACAGGCTGACAAAAACCACTCTGAAATTTTGCCTGTTGCACGCACCGTTGAAAACACTCGTTTTTTCCAGTTTTTAAAATGGGAGAATGCCATCAGTCAGGAAAACACTCTGCTGCTACAATATTATTACAATCTATCAGACAAACAGGACAAATATGCCTCAGACCTGTTAGATCTCGACTCCCCCCCAATTGATCCATTCATACTTAACGTCAATGCCGGCATAAAATCAGAAAGACATAACCTGGAACTGACACAGTTCATCCAGCCGAATGAAAAACTAAAGCTGGTCTGGGGACTGAGCGCACAGGCTGATTTTGTAAAATCACCGCTATTCCTGGGTACAAATAAAACAATCAACCATGAAAGATACCATGCATTTGCCAATATAGAATGGCGCATTAATCAGAATAATGCGATTAACATTGGTGCCCTGGTCGAAAAAAACAGTTTTAGTGACACCGAACTCTCACCCAGGTTCTCCTTTAGCCACGCATTCAATCGTTTTCATAAAATCAGACTAGGTGTAAGCCAGGCAATACGCAGTCCGTTTGTGGTTGAAGCCCTGGCAAACTATAGTTTTTCACATGATTTAACAGCAGCGGGTGGCACCCCTACAGACTTTACTCTGCTGGAAAATGTCGTCCGTGGAAACCTTGATCTACAAAATGAAAAAATCATCAGTCGGGAGATTGTCTATCTGGGTGAGTTTATTAACTCATCCCTGTTCTTTAACGCACGATTATTTCACGATGATATCAGCAACTTTATTAAAACCGTAAAAGAAACAGATACCGATCCTGGACTACCGATAATATTATTCGACGATATCATTCATGTTTTCAGAAACCCCGTCAAAAGCACAACTACCGGCCTTGAACTGGAGTTGGACTATCACATCGACTCGACATTAAGGCTCATCGCAAGTGGTGCCATTATTAACGTAAACAATAACTTAGGCCCTATTTCAAAATCAGCGCCTCAGCATAGTTTTTCATTTATAAGCAATAAAAGATTTAATGAAAAATACAGCGGCAGTCTTGCCTGGTATTATGTTGAGTCCTTTAAGTGGACAGATTCACGTGGCGGTGTTGACGATCACCAGACGCTGGATATGAGGCTATCGAGAAAGCTTAAATTTAATCAGGCAAATGGCAGCCTGTCTGTTGTGCTAAAAAACCTGCTGGGTGATTACAGTGACTACCAGGAGAATCCTAGTAGCAGTACCGCGCCAAAAGTAGTGCATAGCACATTGGCATATTTAGACTTCAGGTTAAATTATTAAGAATCAGATTAATAAAATGAATAATACCGGACAAGGAATTCTGCAACAAAGCAAGTTAATACACTGGCTCATTCATATACTATTGCTATTAACATTCTGTTTAATGCATTATGCATCAGCTGAAACATTAGCCACAGAAACACCTGCGCATAATAAAACAACTCAAGAACATCATGTGTTTGTTATTTATTCTCCAGACAACACACTATACTCAAACATTATTCAGAAGCTATCAGAAAATTTACAGCTTAAACGTTCTGACATTGTCATTTCAAAAGTCACTCCTGAAGAAAAAATAAAAACGGTAAATAGTAATACCGACATTATCATCGGCATAGGGTCTGCGGGCATGAAAAACGCAAACAAGCACTACCCGAAAGCAAAAAAATTATTCATTTCAACTGATCCAAACAAATACAAGCTGGATACAAACAAATACAAAAATGATGCAATTTTATATATGACCCAGTCATATTGCAGACAGATACAGTTTATAAAACTACTCAACAAAAAATGGCAAACCATTGGTATTCTGAACAGCCAGGAAAAACCCGTCGATAGCGAAGCCATACAACAGTGTGCCGACCAGTATGATATTAAAATTCATACAGTGAACACAACAGCTGAAAATAATCTAACAAATAAAATTAAAATCGCCCTGAGCCATTCTGATGTATTACTCGCACTTCCGGACAGCAATATTTATAACAGCAAAACGGTAAAAAACATTTTACTTACCAGCTACCGACTCAGAAAACCTGTTATTGCTTTTTCTAAAAACTTTGTTAAAGCTGGCGCTCTTGCTGCAATTTACAGCAGCACAGAACAAATTGCACAAAGTGCGAGCAATATAATCGAACAATACTTTAAGTCAGGCAATCAATTTAAAAAACCGATCAATTATCCTCAGGCATTCAATATAAGCATTAACAGACAGGTTTTCAGGGCTCTGGATCTGGCCACACCCAACCCTGAACAGATAAAACAGGCTCTTGAGCATCTGGAAATAAATAAACCAGAGATATTGCAATGATACGGCTCGGCATCAGTAAACAGATTATCATTATTGCACTATTACCTGCGCTTATTGTGGCCACAATATTATCAACGTATTATATATGGGACCAATTTGATTCACTATCTAAAGCACTAAACAGAAATGGAGAACTCATTGCCAAACAATTTTCACCCGTTGCTGAGTATGCAGTGTACTCAGGTAATATTGAACTTATCAAACCCTTAGCAAATTCTATCATTGAAGACAAATCTGTTTTACGTATACAAATACTGGATAAAAACAATAACAGCATCCTTGATATAAAAGACCCTGAAAACCAGGCACCAGAAAAGATCTCCATCATTAAAAAATTATTAGGTGATGTCCTTAATGTAAAAAATCAGCAGATTAGTTTTATTGAACCAATAATATCTGCAGAAATTCGTCTGGTAGAAGATAAAGATAAAGATAAAATTACAAAAGAAACAAAACACTCTGACAACAACAAAATTGGCAGCGTCGTCATTACCCTTACTACAAAATTCACAGCTAATGAACAATTAGAACGAATACAACTTGACATCTTAATCGCGTTAGCCATTCTTCTGCTAACAACGCTAATCGTTATTCGTGTAATTAGTAATATTACACGACCAATAAAATCACTCACACAAACGGTAAGAAATATAACTTCAGGTGATCTTGATGCACATATAGAGTTAAATTCAACAGGCGAATTAGGCATACTTGAATCCTGCATCAATCAAATGAAAAACGAACTAAAAGCATCTCAAACCGATCTTGAAATACAACTTGATATTTTCACTAAAGAGCTGCAACAAACACTTGAAGAGCTGGAAATTAGAAATGCAGAACTTGATATAACACGATCAAAAGCGATCTATGCCAGTAACGCTAAATCTGAATTTCTGGCAAACATGAGCCATGAAATAAGAACGCCATTAAGTGGCATTATCGGCTTTACTGAATTGCTTCAGGGAACAACACTATCCAGGCAACAAAAAGACTACGCCAACACCATTCAAAAATCATCAAAAAGTCTATTACAAATCATTAATGACATTCTGGATTTATCCAAAATTGAATCAGGCAAAACAGAGATTTCAACCAGTGAATTTAACATCATTGATATCATTGAAGACATAATAAACTTATTAAGCCCGGTTGCATTAGATAAAAATATCGAGTTGTTTTACCGCATTAAAAAAAATGTCCCCGTTATTATCAAATCAGACCCTTTTCGCATCCACCAGATATTAACCAACTTAATTGGCAACGCCATAAAATTTACTGAAAAAGGTTATGTTTATCTTCAGGTCACAACAGAAGTAGTAACACATGGATGTGCTGTTTACGAACCAAAGAATGGAGTAGTAGCACAAGGATGTGCTGTTAACGAACCAAAGGATGGAGTAGTAGCACAAGGATGTGCTGTTAACGAACCAAAGGATGGAGAGGACGAAGTAGAAAAAATGAAAATCAGCATCAAGTTCAGTGTATCTGATACTGGCATAGGCATGAGTAAAAGTGACAAACAAAAATTGTTTAAAGCCTTTACCCAGGCTGATACCAGCATAACCCGGCGTTTTGGCGGCACTGGTTTAGGGCTGGTAATTTCTCGAAAACTTACCCTGCTAATGAAAGGTGAGATCGGCTTTGATAGCACAGAAGGTAAAGGTTCAACTTTCTGGTTTTGTGTTCCAGTGTTTTTCAATGTAGCCCCCCCTGTACCTGAAGTGTTGAAGAAATCAAGGTTAGCTGCCGTAAAAATCGCTTTAATCAGTAATCACTTTATCGCTAAACAGGCATTTAAAACCCTCTTTAAAAACGCACAATGTACAGTAAATGACTACTCGGTTGATAAGCTAACTGCTGAGGTGTTAACCAGGGCAGACGATATTGAAAAGGACAATGACGTTATTGTATTTTTTCTCAGCCGTAACGATATTAACAGAAAAAATACAGTGAAAAACTTAAGCAAACTGTCTTTTTCAAAGCCATCGTTACTCATAGCCAGCACACGCTCACACAAAAAACTAAGAAATCTCCAGCAACATATTTTTGATGCCGCAGTTTTTACCTCAGAAAAAACTGAACTGATAAAACAAAAACTAATAAATACAATAAATAAAAACACAACTGAATTAAGTGTTGAAAATATGACCGACGAAAGCACTAAGTGCACCGACTGGTCCAACATAAACGTTATGGTAGTTGATGATAACGAGGTAAACTTACGTCTGGCCGAAATAATATTACACAAACATAAATGTAGAGCAACAACGGCAAGGTCAGGGGAGCAAGCACTCGATTATGCCAGCATGCGTTCATTTGACATTGTTTTTATGGACTTGCATATGCCCGGACTGGATGGTTACGCAACCACAAAAAAAATTCGCGAAATCACACCTGGAAAACAACCTGTCATTATTGCGCTTACTGCTAATGCTCTACCACAGGAAAAAGAAAAAGTGATTAACTCTGGCATGAATGGAATTTTGATTAAGCCGGTTAGTGATGCCATGCTTCAAAAAGTACTCAACCAGTGGACCATGAATTCAACGACATCCAAAGATCCGCAAATTTCTGTTATGAATACCGTTATAAATCCGCCAGAGTTCACTGACCAGACTTCAGTCGATATTCCAACAAACAATAACGGTAAATATGAAAAAGTCTTAGATCAGGGAAAAAACATATTTTCTATCGACCTCGCAAAAGAATTTACTGGTGAAAATGAAGAACTTGCCTACGAATTATTTAGCATGTTACGTGCTGAATTAGATGATTATAGAAAAAAGATTACTATCGCAATTAAAAATGCCGATCTAAAAAAACTACACGAACAGGCTCACAAACTACATGGTGCAAGTCGTTGTTGCGGAACCACAGAATTAAAAAACTCAAGCAGTCACATCGAAAACTTAATCAATCAAAACATTAAATTTGATATTGAAAAAGAAACCCGTGCCTTACTAATCGCTATTAAGAACGTAAAAGATTATAAAATCACTGCGCTCTAGAATGTATTAGCTCAGACTTGAGCTGGCAAAGCGTGTCATATTTACTCATTAGTGAGACAGATCAGATTCACCAAGCAGGACGCGCAAAGCATTAATAAATAATTCTGCAGGTGTATCAACCAGATGGGTTACCACGGTCATTTGTACGACTATCATCGGCCAAACTATTTTTGCAACTAATCCGGTGATTATCATTATCACTAATATCATCAATCCCCAGGGCTCTACTTTGCTTAACATTTGACTGGAGCGTTCCGGTAGCAAACCGGTTAATATGCGACCGCCATCCAATGGTGGCAAGGGTAAGAGATTCAACATCATAACAGCTGCATTTATGAAGATACCTGCAGCACCCATATACACTAATATCAGCCCAGCGTCAGGCTGGGTAGCAGATAACATATATCCCAGCTTCATTATTATTGCCCATATTATAGACATAATAAAATTGGCCACTGGACCGGCTGCAGCGACCAGAACCATATCGCGTTTAGGAAAATTGAGATTTTTTTCATTTACTGGAACAGGTTTTGCCCAACCAAAAATGAAACCGCTAAACCAGAGTAATAAAACCGGTATGGTGATAGAGCCAACAAGATCTACATGTTTAAGTGGATTGAGACTCAAGCGCCCTGCACGTTTGGCCGTAGCATCACCTAAATAATACGCCACTGCACCGTGCGCGACTTCATGCAGTGTAATCGCATACATAACAGGCACAGCCCAGACGAATATTCTAATACCAATATTTAAGTCATCATGCACTAATTTATATCACCGTTTTCTTAATTTAATTACCAACAAAGTTGTAGATGAAGGAATTACACTGCTGACAGAAAAACACTGACAGGTAATACACTATTTACCCCTCATGCATACAAATTTACCACCATAAACATGTTGCAAAACTTCAAAATAATGGCTAATTCCAGAAGTTTTACACTTTAAAAGATAGTCGTTCTTAAATCCTAAAAATGACAACCTATGCGCTCCAAACAATGCATTTTTGAACATGAGGGTTATACAATTATGTGAATTTTTCGGCTCTTATTACCTTTACATCACTTAGAAATAACACAATAGCGTAATCTTTATAATAGGTTTTGTTGAGATGCTCTGCAATAGCCTCAACCAACTGTGGCTCGCCCAGAACTTCTACCCGGATGTTACTATCAGAAGACCAGCCGGCATCACGCACCCCTCGCTGGCCTTTGCCACGTGCATTGGTAATAGTGTAACCACGCGCGCCCAGGCGTTCAAGATCTTCCACCAGACTATGCTCCAGTACTGATTCAGTAATGATGGTAATCAATTTCATATCGTGCGTAATCACAGTGTTAAACTCCAATGCTGTAGAGGTATTCGGTCAGTTTATGATACAGTGGGATACCAAAAATAATGTTAAATGGGAAGGTGACACCCAGTGAAGCGGTGAGCGATAGAGTAGGATTGGCCTCCGGCAGTGCAATACGCATTGCAGCGGGTACCGCGATGTAGGAAGCACTTGCCGCCAGCGTGGCTAACAGTATCGTGCCACCAATGGAAAGCTCCAGCATGTAACCAAGACTGCCACCTATCAGGGCTGAAAAAACCGGAAAAATAATTCCAAAACCCAGCAGGAAAACCCCGTAACGACGCAAACTTCCTACCTGGCTTGCCGCAATCAGACCCATTTCCAGTAAAAACAATGCCAGTACACCTTTGAATGGGTCAAAGAAGAGGCCTGCTATGGGCTGAATGCCCTCTTCTCCTGCTATCCAGCCGATCAGCAGGCCGCCCAACAGCAACACAATGCTTTTACCCAGGAAGACTTCATGTGATAATCTTCCCCATTTGGTGTTTTTTGAAATGCCTCGTACCAGCACAATACCGACCAGAATGGCGGGGACTTCCAGCAAAACCAGGAACAGCGGCATATAGGCTTCAAATGGTATTTGTTGCGCTGCCAGGTAGGTGACTGCGACGGCATAGGTGCCAACACTGACCGAGCCATAATGTGCCGCTACTGAGGCGGCATCTGCTTTTTCAAGGCGACCGATAAGGCGTAGTAATGGGAAGGCCAGGAGCGGCAACACAAAACCCATAGCCACCACTGCAGTGATATCTGGCAATAAAGCGCCGAATGACTGTTTGGATAGCTCAATGCCGCCTTTAAGACCAATGGCAATCAACAATATGACGCTAAGAAACTCATAAATTGCAGGTGGCAGACGCATTTCTGCACGCATTAAGCCAGCAGCTAAACCAAGGATGAAAAATAGTACGGCAGGATCTAGTGACATAAATTTAAACCTTTGTGTTTTTTTATTTAGTGCTTAAACGTCAAGCAGCCTCACTAAAGCAGTGTTTTCGTTCAAGCACTATTTCGGGAACATCTGTTCAATTTCAGAATTAATCAGAGGTTCCTTAGGCAATAGCAGATACTTTGCCAGTCAAAGTCATCGTTATTTTTGGAAAAATATTTTTTTTAACATAGAGGCAAGCGCCGCCTTTTGTGCAGACTTTAACCTTACTGCCGGCAGGATAACGTAACCAGCTACCTGCTTTATTACAATTTTTATTTACAGAAATTGAACCTTCACAGACAAACACTTCTATCCCTTTATTTTGATTTTTAAAGGTAATCCAACATTCAGAGCGGATTCGATATAAGCTAACTTCTTCCTCTGCAAAATGATGTAAATCAAAACGAGATACACCCGGCACACCTGCATGCAGCCATTCAAGCACAGAATCTTTGGTGTTAATAACCACGTGCTTACGATCTAAAGACTGAGACTGACCTAACTTAAATAAAACAATACAGCCCTCTCTGGTAAAAGGCTCATGATATGTACCTGGCGGATTTCGTACATAATACCCTGCGCTGTAATCACTGTTCGCATCTGAAAGAACACCCGACAATACCAAAAACTCCACGCCGCCTTCATGATTAAATTGTTTAAATGTACAACCAGCAGGAAATTGAGCCAGTGTTGTAAAGTTTGGTTTTTTTCTACCTATACGTTCAAAACATTTTTGTTTGATACCTGCCGTTGGTGATACTGCCCAATTTAATACATTTGTTTCAACAATAGCGGGAACAGAGAAATTAGCATTAATTTCCAAAACTTTTTTTACCCGATTGAAACGGTCATTAGCAAAAACAGGTTTTTTAACTTGAAGACTGGATGGCATAAAAACACTTATTTTATAAAAACATTAATACAGGCCATGCAAACAATATGCCAATTGTTAACATTAATTTAACGTTTATTTTTCAACGAGTTATGTGCCCGTATCAAATCAAATGCTAGCCCTTCTTGCTAGCACTGGATAAGTACTTATCATTTTGCAAGAGAACTAACCACTTATTGCAACTGAGTATCATTTAGTTCGAAGGCATATTCATAAATTACGAGAGAAATTCTTTATTGCTTACCTAATAACACGCGATTCCATGCGCGTTCATGGAAATAATAAAGCACCATTTTTGTAAACACTTCAGCCACTCCAATTGACGCTGCTACTGTTAAGTCAGCCGTAAATATATAAGCTAACAGGACGGTATCAAGCGAACCGGTTACTCGCCACGTAACAGCCTTAAACATGCTACGTTTTTTAGTATCCAGGGGGTTTTCATCTGTATTAAAAACCATGGTCAATAATCGATCATCAAGTCAAAGCTTTATTATTATGTTCAACAGGTTTATACCCCGTATGCAGTACATCGATACTATGCAGGTAAGCCAATAAATCGTTAACTGATTCAGTAACGGTTAAAGCTCCTGCCTCAAGTGTTAATTCTGCATTAAGCGGTACTTCATAAGGGCTATCTATGCCTGTAAACTGTTTAATCTCCCCTCTATCGGCTTTAGCATAAAGACCTTTTGGATCACGTTTGCGGCACACCGACAATGGCGCATCAACAAACACTTCTATAAACTGGCCATCCGGTATAATTTTACGCACAATTTTCCGATCAGCACGAAAAGGAGAAATAAAAGCGGCTAACACGATTAAGCCGGCGTCTGACAATAAATTAGCGACCTCACCTACACGTCTGATGTTTTCTTTACGAGCGGCATTAGAAAAGCCAAGATCACGGCATAAACCAAGTCGAACATTATCACCGTCTAAAAGATAAGTGTGATAGCCCTGCTTAGATAAAATTTGTTCAAGTGCCCCCGCAATAGTTGATTTTCCAGAAGCACTTAAACCGGTAAACCAGATCACAAGCGGACGCTGCGACTTCTGTTGCGCTCTGAATTGCTGATCAACTGGATGTGAATGCCATACAATATTACTCGTCATTATATTTTCCTCTATACTAAATTAAATAAAAATAAAACCCTGGATTAATCACTATTCATGAATACCACACTCTCGTTTCAAACCAAAAAACCGCGTATCTTCCTCAGACATACCCGGTTCAAGCGGACGAGTGCTGTGTGTATCACCCAGCGATACATAACCTTTTTCCCATAGCGGGTTATAAGGTAATTGGTGCTTATTTAAATAGCGGTGCACATCTCGATGACTCCAGTCAACCACCGGATAGACTTTAACCACACTGCCTTTCATCTGTAAAACAGGCAGGCGCGAACGACTTTTTGATTGCTGGCGGCGCAAAGCCGAGAACCAGCAGCCCACATTATTTTCACGTAGCGCACGTTGTAACGGTTCCACCTTGTTTATATGATTATATTGCTCAAGCCCCGATTTTCCATGGCCCCATAATTGACCGTATCTGTGTTCTTGCCAGGCAGGAGAAATGTCACCTCGATATACCTGCAGATTTAGCTTTAAGCGATCAACCAGGTGATCAATAAAACCATAGGTTTCTGGAAACAAATATCCAGTATCAAGCAATACTATTTTTATCTCAGGCATAATTCTCGTTGTCATATGCAACATAAGTGCTGCCTGTATACCAAAGCTGGACGTAACAATGTGCTCACTCGGCAGCTTCTCTAACGCCCACTCAATTCGCTGTACAGCTGATAAGTTTTCCAGTTGCTTATTGGTTCGAACTGTCGATATATCATCAATTAACATTGTGGTATCCCTCTGCAGGATTGGTTACTTCTTTAACCAAGCCATGGCGAATAGTAAAATCACCAAATCGCTCATTGCTTAATCGATGACTGGAATATTGTTTGAATAGATCATCTAATGTTGCAATTAATTTTTCTTCGGTTAAATTTTTTCGGTATAGTGTTGCCAGTCTTAAGCCAGTGCCATCTCCGCCTAATAATAAGTTATAACTCCCAGGGCCTTTACCAACCAGACCAATTTCTGCAACAAAAGGACGGGCACAACCATTTGGGCAGCCTGTGATACGGATAACAATTTCTGCATCACTAATATTGTGCTTTATTGTTAAAGCTTCAACTTTGTCAAGGAAATCGGAAAAGTAACGCTCAGCCTCAGCCATTGCCTGGGGGCAGGTTGGTAAGGCAACACAGGCAATACTTGCCAGTCGAATCAAACTGTTTTTATCATTCAACAACCCTGCATTTCTAACCAGGGTATCGATACTTTCCTTTTTATTATTTGCCACATTTGCAATAATAAGGTTCTGGTTTGAGGTGATTCGAAATTCACCCTTATGTTTTTCTGCAACGTCACGTAAAACATCCATTAGCGCATTATCTGCTGAACTTTCAATTCGACCATTTTCTATATATAAGGTGAGGTGCCATTTTTTATCATGGTTTTGAATCCAGCCATAACGATCACCCTGGCTGGTGAAACTGACTGAACGTGCCGGTTTAAATTAAATTTTTGCCTGAGATTCTACTTCTGTAATAAACCTCTCCACACCCATCCGTTCAATCGTATATTTCAACCGTGCATGGCGGCGACTAACACGGTTATCATTATCTCGCTGGATAATAACAACGGCTTCTGCAATAGCTAAAATCTGATCGGGTGTAATAAAACCAGGCTCATCAGCCAGGCGAGGGAACGTCGATGAATCATCGTGCGTTGTTCCCATGCCACCACCCGCTAAAACATTAAATCCAATAAGCTTGCCTTTTTCTTCAATGGCAACAAAGCCAAGATCATTCGTATAAATATCCACATCGTTAACGGGTGGTATAACAATGGCTGTTTTAAACTTACGCGGTAAATACGTTTGTCCATACATGGGTTCAGTCTCGCCACCAGCTATGGTTTTGCCATCCAGAAAAATTTCATGATAAGCACGTGTTTTAGGTAATAAATGCTCACTAATTTTATTCGCCAATTTATAAACCTCTGCGTGTAAAGCGGATTGTTCTGGATTGGAATGACACATTACATTTCGGTTCACGTCACCACAGCCGCCAATAGAATCAATCATTGACTGGTTAATACGCTGAATAAGCGGTTTCAGGTTTTTTTTAACGATGCCGTGAAACTGAAATGTCTGCCGAGTTGTTAAACGAATCGTGCCGTTCCCCAGTTCGCGGGCAACAGAATCAATATCCAGCCATTGCTGTGTGCTGCAGACACCACCAGGCAATCGCGCGCGCAGCATGAAACTGTAATAAGGTTCCATTAATTGCTGGCGACGTTCGGCTCTCAAATCACGGTCATCCTGTTCATAAAAACCATGGAACTTGGATAACTGGGTATCGTCAGCTGACAATGTACCCGATAGTGGATCAGCCAGGCCTTCGCTTATTGTTCCGCGTAAGTATTGGCTATTAAGCTTAATCAGCTCATTAGGGTGTAATTTGCTATCCATCAGTATACGTCTCTTAAATAACGACCCTGGCTATGCAAGGTGTTAATAAATTCTTCAGCATTATCATCAGACATGCCCCCATGACTTTTTGCGATATCGACCAGTGATGCCATAACAGATTTTTCCATTTCAATACCTCCACAAACATAAATGTAAGCACCTTTCTGGAGCCAGGCATAAACATCTTCTCCTTCCTGGTGTAAACGATTCTGTACATAAACCCGTTCCTCATCATCACGTGAGAAGGCAACACTGGCACGCTGTAATAAACCGTCCTTGCGGTAGTTGAGCCACTCCGATTGATAAAGAAAATCGCGCTGAAAATTTCTATTACCAAAAATCAACCAGTTCTCCCCAGCACTGCCTCGACTTTCACGTTCTTGCAAAAAAGCACGAAATGGCGCAATACCGGTGCCCGCAGCAATCATTATCACAGGCATATCATCTGCAGGTAACCTAAAGCCCGGGTTTTCGGCTATATAGATATTCAACAAGTCACCTTCATTGATACGTTGCGTAAGATAACCCGAAGCACCACCAAGGTGATGATGACCGAACGCCTCATACTCCAGTGTTGTTACCGTTATATGTATTTCATCTTCATAAACTGACTGACTTGATGCTATCGAGTAAAGCCTGGGTTTTAACGGTAAAAGTAAATTACTAAGCATGTTTGCATCGACTTTGGCCGGATACGCCTGTAACAAATCTATAACCTGATTTTCATTTGCAAAAGCACGAAGTTTATTATTATCTTTACATAACGTTTTTAATTCACCGCAATTCGATATTACAGCCCATGCTTTAACTACAGTTGGATGCAATAAAGTCAGCTCTAGTTTTTCGGTTAATGCATGTGAAAGCGTCAACTCTGACTTGCATAAAATTATTTTTTTCTCACCAGATAAATTCGAAAGTTGAAGTAATTCAGACACTAAATCCGGTGAATTTTTAAACAACACAGCCACCGCATCACCTGGTTGATAATGCACTGTCCCTGGAGCAACCTCCAGTACAATATGATGAGTCGTACTGATAGAATCAGTTGATGTGATTCTACGACTCTCAAGTACTTCAGCCCGGTATGGATTACTACTATCACACCTCATTTCAATAACGTTACTGTTAGTAAATGATGCTGCGTTTACCTTTGCAAGAGGCATTACCTTGTCTAATTCCTGTAATGTCTCTATTCCCCAGTGTTCAGCCTGGGCTTGAAAGTTAACATCAGCATCAACACGCGGCAGTAAAATTTTAGCACCTGAAGCTTGCAAATATTTATCCATATCCAGTGCAGCTTTACAGAAATATTCATAACTGGAATCACCCAGGCCAAAAATGGCGTATTGAAGATTATCCAGTTTCGGTTTTTTCCTGGCATTCAGATATCGAAATAACTCCTGTGCAGTTTCTGGTGGTTCACCTTCACCCTGGGTACTAATAACAATGAGTAAATACGTTTCTTTAAGCAAGTTACGTGGTTTATAGTTTTCTGCAGAAAGCAATCGGGTAGAGAAGCCACTGTTTTCTGCATTTACCGCCATTGACTCGGCAACACACCGAGCATTGCCACCCTGCGAAGCATATAAAATTGTCAACACTGATGGTGCACTTGATATCGCAGGCGCAGATAAAAAATCAACTCGCAAACCTGAAACATATCCACTAACCCAGGACAACTGTTCATGATTGAAGCCATCAAGCGCCTGATTCAATGCACCAAGCTGCTCATCAGTTAAAATATTTGTCTGTGAAGCTTTTACAACATTTTGCATAGTATTTAATTAATTGATTAAGTCATTTCATGTGTTGAAAAACAATATACCTGGATTTATATATCTTGTATAATAATTATTTATAATATTTAATCTATTTTTATAATATGGAATTACGTCATTTAAAAACACTAAGTGTGCTATCTGAAACAGACTTTAATGTCACCAATGCAGCCCATAAATTATGTGTAGTACAATCTGCAGTATCACATCACCTGGCAAAACTTGAGAACGATATAGGTATACAAATTTTTATGAGAAAGGGAAAACAGATAACGGGATTGACTGCTGCCGGAAATACTGTTTTAGAATATGCACGACAGGCATTAGCTATTCGCGAGAACATTCTCGCTGTTGGAAAAGATTATAATGAAAATGCCGATAGAGTATTACGAATCGGCGCAACACATACACAGGCTCGTTATGTGCTACCAGCGGTAATAAGAGCTTATCGTAAAATATACCCAGCTGTGCGTCTGCATATTTATCAGGATTCGCCTATGCAGTTAGTACAATTAGCGATAAAAGACGAAGTTGATTTTTCAATTTGCACTGAAAGCCTGGGCGATCATCCAATGTTAATAACTATTCCCTGTTACCAATGGAACCGTAGCCTTGTTGCACCAAAAGGTCACCCCATACTTAAGAGAAAAATATTAAAATTAAAACATATTTGTGAGTACCCTATAATCACCTACACATTTGGCTTAACTGGTGCAGGACATACTACAACGGCATTTAGTAAAGCCGGACTGTCTCCAGAAGTAACACTTTCCGCAATGGATACTGATATAATTAAGACTTATGTGCGCGAAGGATTAGGTGTAGGACTGATAGCCAGTATGGCCTATTCAGCTGAACAGGATAGTGATTTAGAACTACGCGATCTCAGCAAGCTGTTACCCTGGGAGACCACATGGATTGCTTATCATAAAGATAAATATTTACAACGACATCAACTGCGTTTTATCAAACTCCTTGAAACTATGGTTACAAAAAATGGGAAAATAATAAGCAAAAGAAAATAGAGAGAAAGACCTAATTAATAAACGGGTATAAGCCCCCTCCTCTCCTAATTTCATCCTCAATGCCAGGCTGAATTAAAACGCCCATATCACGAAGTGAAAAACTATATCAATTCATATAAGATCTAATCTCATCATCCGGTTTTGGTAGACCGGCTACTTTCCATAAATTTATGCACGATCCAAATAATCTTATCAGCTCTATTTTTTCCAGCCCCGTTGACCTGCAAATTAATCTAACAGGGGGCAAACCACTAAGGTGTAACACCTTTTCTCTAACAAAATAAATAACCTTGATGTGTTTAGATGAGAGTTGAATTAAATCATTCCTTAATAGCTCTTCAGAAAAAGAAATATCCCAATCTTCTGCGTTTAGTAAAAAGCCTTCTTTATCAGTTATAAACTGATCAGATCTGCTTTCAGTAGCAGGTTGTTGTGCTAAAACATACATATTTATAAGCCTCAATTATAATTTATAAACATTATCTTCAATCTATCATATTAAGTAAAATAGTTAATATTAATAATATATTATTAATATTAATAACGCTTACAAACACAAAAATTTCAGCGGTATCCCTGTGTTTTGTCTGTAACCACTGCCATGCCTGTATCTTTATTATTGTCAATAAATACTAATGTTTTGTTTTTGTGCTACAGAGAAAAACACTTACACATTTTATTTTGGCAATATGGAAGATAATTCAATAGCTGCTTTAATTTTATTGAAACTACCACCTGAGATATGGCGAGTGACTGCTGCATCTGCAGGTGTAGAGTCATATTTTATTCCTGCCTTATCGCAAAGCTCACCCCAGGTTTTCATGGTTTCGCTGATGCTATGAATGACTTCAACAATCTTCCCGTTAGCTTCACAGCGGTAGTCGTAGGTAGGCATTATCTATCTCCGGATATACGTTATAAAATCATATCTGTTTATAAAAGGATATATGGGTGTTCTGTAACCCAATCAATGTGCTCCGCAACATTTTTTATATTTTTTACCACTGCCACAGTGACAGGGGTCGTTGCGACCAATTTTTGTTTTTGCATTCACTACAGATATATTTGAGCGCCAGCCCATGGGTGCTGAGCGTTCACCAGGTTCAACTTTTTTATCAACTAATGGCACCCCGACATTAGCATATTCCATACCTTTTTCCAGCGCACCCTCATCGGGATATAACCACCAGATCAGTTCATTAAACGGTTCCTTAATGTAACCGTCTACCACCTTTTCTTTATTTTTGATAGCATCGTTTACTTTCTCTTTAATGCAGGCTTCAAGCGATTTGGTATTTAATACCATGGGCGCAATCAGTTGTTTTGCAATGGCCTGACGTAATAAATCTTCAAGTTCGCCGGGATGTAAATCATAAGCAATTAATGCAACACTATCCCAAACATAACCGGGACTCTGTTCCAGTTTAGTTTCCATTAATTCTTTTAAGTAAACGATGATATGGTCACGGCTAAGCACGTCTTCTTTCCACAACACCATCAAACTATCAAGTGCTGCACTACGGATCCACGGATTCAAGTTGGCATTTTCTACTACAGATTTAATCGGCTGCAAATCACCGTCATACACTGAAGCCAGGATTCGCCCTAATGCTTCTGTAAAAACCTCACCGGTAAGTTTTACAACTTTATCGCCTGGTCTGGAGATCAGCTTGATGATTAATCGGTAGGCATCTTTATTTCGCAGATAGGCAAGAATAAACAGTGACACCACATGGCGAATGTAATTACTGCCTAGTTGTTCAATAATGCTCGGGTTTTCTGCAAAGCTGGCTACTTCTTTCAACAACAGCGGATTTAATTCATCTTGACGGCTTTTAACCTCGGCAAATGTTTTTTCTGTAGGCGGAACATCAATTGATTTTAATTTCTCAAACAGATCTTCAGCAGAAATTATACTGGTAGTCATAAACTTGTTTTCTGCTAATGGTGGCTTACATTTGACGAATAGCTCAGGGTCATCCGGTTACACCTGTGTTTATAACTGAATAGTAAAACATGATTTCACAAATCACTATATTGAAATACTAATACAGTACAGCTTATTTCGAGTTTCAACATAGTGATTCAGCAACAAAGGCGAACATGTTTGCCCGCTCTACTGGCGACCTTTACCGCCAGTAGAAATATAATCTGAAAGCGCCATTTGTTGTTTACCAATGGCCGCTACCGTATTATGGACTCGCTTGATAATCGCTCGCATAAAATCAAACATTAGCTTCGGCTCATCAAGGATAAGTGGTCTAATATCATCTGCTTTAAAACATATTACTTTGGCATCACCTAATGCCACTACCGATACCGTATGAGGGGTGTCATCAATAAAACTTAACTCACCCACTAGATCACCTTTATCCAGCACATGCAGTGTACGCGGCTTCTTGCTTTTATTTTTTCTTTCTTTGACCAGTGCCAAATGCCCGGAGGCAATCATATAAAAACTATTGTCTGTTTCGCCTTCGTGAAACAGGAATTCGTTGTCTGTTACTTTACCTTCACCACCGGCTCGTTGTGCAAGTATTTCTGCTCCTTTTTCCCCAATGTATTTTCCTATTGGGGCTTGCATAATAAGATCTTTCACTTGTTTGCTATCGGGTTTATTCATCAGTAACTCCTGGTTAATATAATGAAGATTATTGTTTAAAAAACTGTATTGCCAGATCCAGGTTTTGTTGAGCTTTTGAAGTCAGCCCCTGTTGAAGTTCCCACTCATAACCTTTGATGGTGAGAAACTGAACTTTCGGAGTGTAATCAAAGCAGGTTTTACAGGTTGCCAGAATGGATTCAACAGAAATGGCATGGGAGGTAAAACTAAAGTCCATCTTCGGTTTAACCTTTTCCAGTTGAAAGGTTTTTAAATTGACCACTTTGCTGGCATCGACAAACAGCACCTGTTTTTTATAGCTAATCATATCGGCATCTTCAAGGTGTAGCTGGTAATGGCGCATGAGTTCAGCCTTTGGACAAATTGACTCATTTTCTAACCAGTCAATAAAAGCCCAGCCCAGACCATCATCCTGCCGACCTATATTGCCAATACCATAAATCAGGCTGTCCGCATTATTGTAATCGGCAAGACCGGCAGCAAGGTGATTAACGGGCAAATTCATTGACTAACTTACCCCTGGCATCAAATACGGAAACAATCAATGGCATTTGTCCCGCCGCATGAGTGGCACAGCTTAGACAGGGATCATAAGCGCGAATACTCACTTCAATCGCATTCATCATGCCTTCAGTGATTTCAGCCTTGCCGCCCAGATAGTCTTCAGCAACCGAACGCACGGTGCGATTCATCACTGTATTGTTTTGTGTGGTGGCAACAACCAGATTGGCGAAAGTGATATTGCCTTCTTCATTAGCGCGGTAATGATGTAGTAATGTGCCACGAGGCGCTTCAACAACCCCTACCCCTTCTCCCGTCCAGGCATTATCGGCGGGTGTTAGAACAAACTGCTCTTTTTGCAGATCCGGGTCATTGAGTAACGCCTTAATAAGTTCAGCAGAATGTAATATTTCTATTGCTCGTGCCCAGTTGGTATGCAAGGTCATATCGTTTGCTTTACCTTTGGTGTAATCATGGAAGCGTTCCAATGCGGCTTTTGCTAGTGGTGTTGAGTCAGAATAACTTTTGCTCACATTGACACGCCCTAAAGGACCAACTCTGACTGAACCTTTTTCTCTACCCAGGTCTTTCAGGAAGGGGAACTTCATGTAGCTCCACTCTTCTGTTGCTTCAGAAAAATGCTCAAGATAATCGTGGTAATCCAGCTCCTTGATGATATTTTTATCTTTATCCATAATGCGCATTTTGCCGTGGTAATAATCAACATTACCGTCATCGTCAACCAGACACATGTTAAGAGCGGGAACATCTGCAAACGAGTCCACCTGCTGACGGTTTTTCTCATGAAAATCGTAGAACAGGGTTAGACCATCTTGAGCAAACTCAATCACTTCATCAATTGAAATCAATCCGTCTGTCCCGTTTAACAGGCGATCTCTTGCCTCAATACTAAGGTTCTGGTTAACACCGCCTGGTATAGAGCTGATGCCATGCATACGCTTACCCAGTACTGCCTTGATAACTTCCTGCCCCCATTTGCGCAAGGCAACAACGCGTTTAACTAAATCGGGATTTGCTTCCACCAGCCCTAATACGTTTCTCTGCTCAGGCGCTGCATCCATGCCAAATAACATTTCTGGCACGATCAGGTAGAAGTAAGCGGTGACATGGGATTGCAGCTGTTGCCCGTAATGCCCCAAGCGACGCATTTTTTCCGGGGTGGCCAGCATTTGTGTACCAGTGCTGTATCCTACTCCAACCATATCATCCAGTGCTTTTGCACCACATAAATGATGACTGACAAAACAAATACCACAGATGCGCTGTAACAACATGGGGGCTTCCCAATAGGGATGCCCCTGAATAAATTTTTCAAAACCACGAAACTCGACGACGTGTAATTTGGCATCTACTACCTGATTATTATCATCGAGATGAACCGTCACTTTGCCGTGACCTTCGATCCGCGTAACCGGATCAATGACTAATTTTTTACTCATTGTATTTTCCTCAACTAATCATAACGATTCATGGCTACAGGCAGATCAACTTCACGCCCATTCACCAGATCATCCAGCACTTTAAAAATAGCATCCCCGTCAGGCGGGCAGCCAGGGATGAAACAATCTATTTTGACGAGTTCATGTATAGGCATGACCTTAGTGGTAATGGTTGGAATATCTTCGTGATAAGGAATAACATTTTTCGCCCCGGGGACAGCTGTGGCAGAATCAATATAAGCTTCTCGAAAACATTCTTCCAGAGGCACTACATTACGCATAGCGGGAACGCCGCCCCAAATAGCACAGGCACCAACAGAAATTAAAATGTCACAATTCTCTCTAAAGTGTTCCAGTGTTTCAATATTTTCATCATTAGCAACACCGCCTTCTACAAAGCCTATAACGCAACGGTGCGGGATGCGCTTAACATCAGTCAATGAAGAGCGAGTGATAGTGATTTTATTCAGCAGGCCTATTATATTTTCATCCATATCAAGAAAAGACAGGGTACAGCCCCAGCAGCCACATAAAGCAATCATTGCGACCTGTATTTTTGCATCCCGTTCAGCCTGTATTTTAGGGTCTAAAGGTGTTGTCGGTAGTTCATGGGACAGTATCTCGTTTTTATTGGCATGGCTCATCGAAGTACCCTCTCAAGTGCGCGTTCTTTAATCGATTTGACTTCAAATTTACGTTTACCAATGGGATCATCATAGCCCTGGGTTTTATCAATAATGCAACCCACCGGACAAAGGTCAGAAGCAGCACGAACCTGTTTAGGTGTCATTTTATTAGCCAGTCTGGCATCGATTTCTATGCGGGCATTTGTACCACGGCCTTTGATACTGAAAATCTTTTGCTCTGTTTTTTCATCACGGATCATATCGACACATCGCTGACAGAAAATACAACGGTCACGTTCCAGCCACACTGTTTTAGAAGCATGATCGACAACACGTGGAGTAAAACGATAGGGAAAACGGGAGACCATCATATCCACTTCATAACCCGTTGCCTGTAACTCACAGCGACCGCTCTTTTCACAGCTTGGGCAGTTGTGATTGCCTTCCGAGAATAGTAACTCTACCAGTGCTTTACGCATATCCTTGACTTCAGGCTCGTTCACTTCTATTACCATGCCCTCAGCCACAGGGATTGTACACGCAGCCATCACGTTACCATTGACCTTGACGGAGCAGGTGCGGCAAGTTCCTAAACAGGGTTTGCCCTTTACATAACAAAGTGAAGGAATGTAAATGCCGTTTTGGGCAGCCACATCGATGATGTTCTCACCCTCTCGAGCATAGACTTCCACGCCATCTATGGTTAAATTAACTCTCATTGGGTAGCCTCCTGTACAAGATTTTTATATGCAAGCTCGTGTGCGCTCATCGCTTCTTCTATATCAAAAGAAGACAATAATGGGCCTTTTTGTTCGGCCAGTTTTTGCTGATAAATTTCTGGAAATTTGTCAAGTGTGGCTAGGATAGGGTTCGGTGCCGCAGTACCCAATCCACATCGACTGGTGCCCTTTAACAACTTACTCCAGTTAGTGATTTCATCAAGATCTTGCTGGCACGCTCGTCTATCAATGACGCGCTCGATTTTATGCAGCAGATCAACACCGCCTACACGGCAGGGAACACAGATTCCACAGGATTCTTCTACAAAAAACTCCATAAAGTCTTTGACTACATTGAGTAAATCTCTACTCTTATCAAAAATCATCAATGAACCGTTGCACGACAGGTCGCTGTAACAAAATTTTCTCTCACCATCTTTGGCAACAGATAAACAGTCACCTGCAGGACCACTTATTTGTACCGCCTTTGGGTTAGTTGCACCTACTAACTGCAATACTTCATTGAGTGTGGTGCCCCATTCAATCTCATAGATGCCAGGTTTGTCACAGTCACCTGAAACACTGAGCAAACGTGTTCCTGTTGATTCATCGGTTCCCATGTCGGTGAACCAATCACTCCCTTTTTCAATAATGCGACTGGCAATGGCCAGTGTTTCGACATTATTAACACTGGTTGGCATGCCCAGATAGCCTTGCTGAATAGGGTAAGGCGGCTTAACTCGCGGCGTTCCTCGCTTGCCTTCACAAGATTCGATTAATGCAGTTTCATCACCACAAACATAAGCGCCAGCACCCATCTGAATGCGGATATCAAATTCCAGATTAGTGCCTAATATTTTTTTACCTAACAGACCTTGATCACGGAAGTCCTGTATATGATGTTGCAAGTAATCTTTTAGATACCAATACTCTGCACGTAAATAGATAATGCCATTACGCGAATCAATTGAGTAAGCAGCCAAAATCATGCCTAGCAATAAATCCTTTGGAGAGTGGCTAAGCAATACACGATCTTTAAAGGTGCCCGGCTCCCCTTCATCTGCATTACAAATAACGTACTTTTCAGCACCGTCCGCGTCTCTACCCATTCGCCATTTAAGTCCCGTTGGAAAACCGGCACCACCTCGGCCTCTTAAATTAGCATTGGTAATGGTGTCAATAATCTGCTCAGGAAGTTTCTTCAGAGCTTTTTGTAAAATTGCCTTATAATCTCTGTCGGCTTTAAACATGACACGGCTTTCAGTACGGATATTTTCAGCAACCATCGCCTCAACGTAAGCGATATTTTTACTGTCTGTCCCAGCGGGATTAGCAATTTCAACAGCGCTTTTCCCCTGCTTTAACTGAGTAATAACCTGCCTCACCTTTTCAGGTGTTAGCTTAGTAAAGACAACCTCGTCAACCATCATGGCAGGCTCCTGGTCACTGAGACCGATGCAGCTTGTATCGCCCAACCCAAACATGCCTGTAGCATCAACACTGCCAAAGGATGTATTAATTTCCTGCTCCAGGGCGGTTCGAACAGCGTTGTAATTACCCAATTTAGCAATGGTGGTATTGCACAGATAAACCTTGCGTTTACCAAAAGGTTGATCGTGGAAAAAATGATAAAAAGTTAAGGTTTCGCGCACATCATCACCAGACATAGCCAGACCTTCTGCTAACGAAGCGATTGCTTCATCAGAGATATAGTCCTGCTGCCGTTGTATATCCCATAACATATCCATAAGACGGGTTTTATCTGCCTGATAGTTTTCTATTATCGACTGGACTTCTTTATTCATCTAACTACTCCAGGTTATGTATGCGGCTGACTAAGCGACGCAAATGTCGATTATGCTGCAAAATATCTGCTTAACTACTTCATTAATTAGCAATTAGCACTTAATGTATTACGCAAATAATGCGCCAATTATTTCGAAGCGCCATATAACGATTATCAATGAGTTACTGGATAATATTACAACAAATGAAAAAACACTTAATTGCCTTAAGGATAAGAACTTATCAATTTGCTAACTAACTATTCAGTAGCTGTCAAAATCATATCTCAAATTAGTGCGATGCGAACTGTCAATATTATAATGGGCACTTTTTCACCTTTTGAAAAAAATGATAAGTCAGTAACATCAAAAATTAGGTTTCTCAGGCGCATCCTGAAACAGTTTTAAGCTGTCCATAATTTCCTGCTTGGCTTCATCAACACCGCCCCAGCCTTCGATACGCACCCACTTACCTTCATCAAGGTCCTTATAGTGTTCAAAAAAATGAGAAATTTGGTTTAACAAATCTTCCGGCAAGTCCCGGTAACTGTCTACCTTGCGGTAGGTTTTACATAATTTATCAACAGGCACAGATAGCACCTTGGCATCATCACCCGCCTCATCTGCCATTAACAGGACACCTACAGGTCGACAACGTATTACCGATCCGGAAATCAATGGCACCAGTGAAAGCACCAGCACATCGACCGGATCACCGTCTTTAGAAAGCGTGTGTGGCACATAACCATAATTACAGGGATAATGCATTGCCGTGGACATAAAGCGATCAACAAACATGGCGCCAGTTTTTTTATCCAGTTCATATTTAACAGGATCGGAATGTGCTGGTATTTCAATGATGACATTAATCTCATTGGGTACGTTTCTGCCAGAACTTACTCTATCTAGATTCATAAAATTTCTCTTTCACTCAGCGGCTCTATTGCCGTTGCTAAATCATTAAAAAAACGCGGCACAAGTGCCGCGATAAAAAACAGGGGTTAGAGGAGACACCCCACTGGTAAACTAAATAATTATTAAAGATCAATCACCATCTTTGCTACTATCCTTACCATTAATTTGATCCTGTGATGCTTTCCAGCCACGTTGATCCTTAAAGGTACGCCAGCCGCTAATCATACTGCTGACCATACTTTGTCGTGACATGATGTCTTCACGAATAGCGACATAGACATGAAAAATAACAAAACAGACAATCACCCACATACCTAAATGATGAAAAGTATGCACATCCTGACTCTGTCCAAGCAACGGGATAATCCATGAGCTAAACAGAGTGTATTGCCAGCTGTCATAACCTGTGCCTTCTCCGTAAAGCGCAAAACCGGTAAAGATCATAAATACAGCGACCCATAAGAACATCCAGTGCATAAAGAAAATTGCCAGGGGGTTATGCCCGAGATACGCTCTTGGCTGTTTTGTCATAAACAGATACCATTTAACTTCGTGCCACACACCTTCCCAGTATGATTTTTTGAGAATGTTATGCAAAAATATTTCCCGAGCGTGACTGTTTCCTGCAAACGCCCAATACAGGCGTCCTAACAATCCAACTGCAAGTATGTAACCAGCAGCAAAGTGTACAAAACGGATGTAGCCCATTACATAGTGATCACTTGCTTCACCAGACATGCTTGGCAAAGGGCTGCCGATAAAATAACCGGTAATCGCCAGTACAGTAATCGCCAGTGCATTAATCCAATGCCAAAGTCGCACCGGAGCTTCATACACATAAACCGCTGGTTCACTATGTGGTTTTGTTGCTATTGTCGTCATAATAGACCTCCGTTAAGAACCGATAGGGCCAGTGGTTACCGTCGTAATATCTTCACCCTCTTCTGTCATGATATGCGTAGAGCAAGCAAGGCATGGATCAAAGCTATGAATATTGCGCAAAATTTCAACCGGCTCATGCGGTACTTCAACTTTGGTATTCATCATCGATGCTTCAAAAGCACCAATATTGCCAGCTTCATCACGCGGTGAACCATTCCATGTGGTAGGTACGACACACTGGTAGTTTTCAATTTTGGCATCTTTGATTACTATCCAGTGTGCCAGTGCACCTCGAGGTGCTTCAGTAAAGCCAACACCTTTAGCTTCCGACGGCCAGTCTTTCGGATCCCACATTTCACCACCATGAGTGCTGCTGTCGCCATTTTTGATAGTAGTAATCAATTTGTCGAAAAAATAAAGTTGCTGATCAGCTGCCCATTGTGCTTCCAGAGCACGTGCTGCGGTTCGACCCAATGTCGAGAAAATAGCTTCTAATGGAATATCCAGTGTTTTAAGCACAAAGTTGATTTGTTCAGTGAAATATTCATGACCCTGTGCATAACCAACAACATAACGCGCTAATGGACCGACTTCCATAGCATGACCTTTCCAACGTGGTGCTTTAATCCAGGAGTAACTGGCTGACTCATCCAGTTCTTCAATATTGTGACTGCTGCCTTTTGCGCTACTAACATCAAAATCAGGATCAGTTATACCATCCCATGGATGCAGGCCTTTAACGCCATCAGGGTATTTGTACCAGGAGTGAGGTACAAATTCCTGAATCTCATCGGGATCACGCAAATCAATCGGGTGAACCTCATCGAGCTTACCGTTAATAATGGCACCCACTGGCATCATTAAATTAGCAGCAGAGTAATCATTCGCCTTATCAGGGATATCACCGTAAGCCAGTACATTTTGCCCGGATATTCCACCACCATATAACCAGCCTTTATAGAACTGAGCAATGGCTAAAATATCGGGAATATATACATTATCAACAAACGTTTTGGTATCTTTGATAATTTGGTGCACCTGGTTAAGTGTGGCCATATTAATCGCACCAACGCCACCAGTACCGTCAATATTAATCGGGCAAGGAACGCCACCAACCGTCCAGTTTGGATGCGTGTCCTTACCGCCAAAGATGGTGCGGGTTTTCATGATCTCTTTCTGGAAATCCAGTGCTTCAAGATAATGTGTCACCGCCATAAGATCGGCTTCCGGTGGCAGTAGATAGGCAGGATTCGTCCAGTAACCATTTTTAAACGGGCCCAACTGACCGGACTCAATAAATTTTTTCAGACGATTCTGCACATCACGAAAATAACCGGGTGAAGATTTTGGATGACTTGGTGACACCTGTTGCTGTAATGCAGAGGTTGCTTTTGGATCAGCCTTCAATGCATTCACGGGATTGACCCAGTCCAGCGCATGCAGGTGATAGAAATGTACCAGATGATCGTGAACCTGTAATGACAGTTGCATAATATTACGGATACTATTGGCATTTTCCGGAATATTGATACCCAGCGCATCTTCAACTGAACGCACAGACGTTAAGGCGTGCGTACCAGTACAAACACCACATATCCGTTGTACAAATGCCCAGGCATCACGTGGATCACGGCCTTTCAGAATAACTTCCAGTCCGCGCCAGATAGTGCCGCTTGATACTGCATTAGTAATAATATTATTTGAATCGATATTTACTTCAGCACGCATATGACCTTCGATTCGTGTAACCGGATCAACAACATGGCGTGTGCCAGATGAATCTAAAGTGAAGCCATTAGGTGTATGTATAACGCTCATTATTCCTGATCCCCTTTCTGTTGTGTTCTCTTAAGTGCAGAAATTGCAGCGTGTGCCGCAACCGCGCCGCCGACTACTGCAGCCGCAGCTATGCCAACATCGTCAGCATTAGATTCAATGCCAAACTGATGAATTCCACTCAAACGGTCGTAAAAACTGCCTTTATCCCAGAATCCATCTTCAGAGCAGCCAATACAGGGATGACCTGCCTGAATCGGGAAAGAAAGCCCGCCATTCCAGCGAATAGTAGAACAGGCGTTATAAGTCGTTGGCCCTTTACAACCCATCTTGTACAAACAGTAACCCTGACGAGCTGCGTCATCATCCCACTTTTCAACAAACTGACCGGCATCAAAATGTGAACGTCGGTAGCATTTATCATGAATACGCTGGCTATAGAACATTTTTGGACGGCCCTGGCGATCCAGTGATGGCAATCGTTCAAACGTTAGAATATAAGTAATAACCGCTGTCATTACCTCTGCAATCGGCGGACAGCCCGGCACCTTGATAATCGGCGCATTACCAATGTCAGGGACTTTATGGATAGGCGTGGCACCTGTTGGGTTCGGTTTTGCAGCCTGCACACAACCCCAGGATGCGCATGAACCCCAGGAGATAATCGCTTTTGCATGTTTTGCAACGTACCTTAATTGTTCAGTAAATGGCTTGCCTGCGACAATGCAGGACATGCCGCCTGTTTTTCCTTCATCCAGACCGGGGTTGCCTTCGCAGGCAAGAATGTACTCACCTTTATGCTTTTCAACAATCTCATCAATAATGGCTTCAGCCTCATGACCTGCTGCAGCCATAATCAGGGTGTCATAATCCAGCGAAATCATGGATAAAATAACGTCTTTTGCCAATGGATGCGCGGATCGAATAAAAGATTCCGAACAACAGGTACATTCCAGACCATGTAACCAGAGTACCGGGATTCGTGGCTTGGTCTCCATGGCATCAGCAATCTTGCCAGCATACGCCGGACTCAAGCCCATGGCTGCTGCCGTTAAACTACAGAACTTTAAAAAGCTCCGGCGGGTAATGCCCTGTTTGCGCATTACATCATAAAAAGTTTCGGTCATCGATTATTCCCCCTCACAGTTTTTACTCGATAGCTGTGTCGTAGCATAAATAATGCCAACCTTTAAATACGCATAAAAAACATTGACTTAAATAAAATTAAGTCTTTTACCTGCCCGGATTTAGAAAACATTAGTACCAGTTACATACAGCTGATGGATAGCAACTTTCCATTATTGATATAAATCAATCATTGAAAAAATGAATACTCTCTTTACATTTTTTAAATAATATGTAACATTAGTTACCAGTTAATTTAATTGAAAATCAAAAACCATGGAAAAACAAACACTTATTCTCGGTATCGGCAATATATTGTGGGCTGACGAAGGTTTTGGCGTTAGAGCCGTCGAAAAATTAAATCAGGATTATCAGTTTGCTGACAATGTCACCGTGATGGACGGCGGCACACAGGGCATCTATCTTGTTCAGTTCGTCGAACAGGCAGACATTCTGGTGGTTTTTGATGCCATTGATTATGGTCTAGCAGCCGGCGAAATGAAGCTGATTGAGGGTGGCGACGTACCAAAATTTATGGGCGTAAAAAAAATGAGTCTACACCAGACAGGGTTTCAGGAAGTATTGATGATGGCAGATATGCTTGAACGCTACCCCGATCATCTACTACTTGTTGGTGTACAGCCGGTGGAGCTGGAAGATTTTGGCGGCAGTTTGCGTGAAAAAACGCGTCAGCAAATTGAACCCGCCATTACCGCAGCACTACAATGGTTAAAACAGTTTGATGTCCATGCCGAAAAACGTGAAACACCTCTGAGCATTGAGCAGACACTGGCGGGTGCGGAAGTACACATTAATACCTATGAGGAGCATCGCCCACCCGCTGAACAGGCCAGCCGTATTGGTGATGACCGCGTACTGAAATCCAGGAATTATCAGGTGGAATACAAACCTCATCCACTTGACCCTGACATCGCGATCAGTTGCGATGTCGATCATCGAGGAAAATACTGATGTGCATTGGACTGCCTGTGCAAATCATAGAGACCGGTTTTGGTTATGCGATTTGCGAAGGTTTGGGTGTAACCCGCAATGTCGATACGTTACTTATTGGTGATCAGCCTGTCGGCACCTGGGTGCTCACCTTTCTAGATAGTGCTCGCGAGGTGCTGAGCGAAGAAGACGCTAAAAAAATAAGCGATGCCGTGAAAGCCGTTGATATAGTAATGAAAAATAACGGCAGCATGTCAACAAGCGGCATGGACATGCAGAACATCGAGGCCCTGTTCGCTGACCTGGTGGACCGGGAAACACCCAAACCGCCATCCCTCATTGCGTTTGAGCAAGAACAACAAAAAAAGCCGAAAAAGCATAGCCAACTAAAAGTAAACAACGGAGATAACCATGCCATCCCCACTGATTAAATCCATGATTGAACAATACAATTATCCGGTATTGAACCTGGATAATATTAATGAATACATACAATCGCAAGATGAATGCGTTTTATTTTTTACCGAAAACCCAACCCGGTTTCCGGAAAGCGACGATGTCGCCATGATTCTGCCGGAACTGGTCAAGGAATACGGCTACCGTTTCACTGCCGCCGTCATTGAACAGAGCTCACAGCGCAAATTACAGGCTCGTTATGACTTTAAAGAATGGCCAACTTTGGTATTTTTGCGCAAAGGCGAATACCTCGGCGCCATCAGTCGTGTACAGGACTGGAACGAGTACATCATAAAGATCAATGATTTTTTAACTTCCGACCCTAAAAAAATTCACAGCATAGGTGTACCCATCGAAACCGCTTCTGCCTCCAGTTGCAGCTAACAAGGTAATAAAATATGAAAAAAATAGAAATCCCGGTAATGATTCAATCATCACAAGCGATTGCCAACGCCGCAGTGACAGGCCCTGGCTCGCAACCCGCTGACAGCGATGGTGCACAAATGGAATTTATGGATATGCCATCTGGCATGGCAACATTTGAAGCGCCGATTATACCTGAACCTGATGAGGTCGAAGGCCTGGAGCTAGCCATCGAGATGACAGAAAACATGCTGTCTGCATTACAGTCTTATCGCATTGGTGACAAAGCCTGTGTTATTGAACTTGACCATCTGGACGATAAAAACCGCGAATTTTATAACAATCTGCTAGGCGATGGTGAAGTCAGTGTGCAATGCAATGGTGATTTAAAAGCAAGAAGTCAGGAATCTGTGTTAGCCGGTGCCTGGCGCGTGCAATACCTTGATGAAAATGAAAATATTATCCGCGACACCATGGAGATAGCGGACATCCCAGGCCTGGTCAGTGAAATGACTTTTCAAAATGCGGTTAAAAATATTGATGTGTCTCAGCTTAAAATTCCTGAGAATGTATATAACGCCGCGCCGTTATTAGCCGAAATCAGCGACAAACTTCCGGAATTTTCTGCTAGTGGCAACGTGCATGTTATCAATTTGTCCCTGTTACCTCACACTGAAGAAGACATTCAGTACCTTTCTGACAATCTGGGCATAGGACCGGTGGTTATTTTGTCACGTGGTTACGGCAACTGCCGCATTAGCAGCACACAAACCAGAAATGTCTGGTGGGTGCAATACTACAATTCACAGGATACCTTAATCCTTAATACTCTGGAAATAAGCAAAGTCCCCGATGTCGCATGCGCCTCACAGGAAGACCTTGAAGACAGCGCTGCACGCCTCGATGAAATTCTTAACATTTACCGCTAACACAGCACTGGAAATTTAACCATGAATGAACAGTGCATCCCCGGCTCATTTGGCGGTGACATCAGCAAGATTGCCGATGACACACGCTTAGAATGCAAAATTTGCTGGCATGTCTATGACCCTGAAAAAGGAGATGATTACTGGCAGATACCTGCAGGCACACCCTTTTCTCAACTGCCTGATCACTGGACATGTCCCGAATGTGATGGCAAAAAAATTGACTTTATGGTGCTGTAAAAATGACTACTTATGCTACTGCTAAAACCGGCAATACTGAGACAACATCATCAGTTGTGACATCGATGGACACAAACCAGGCTGAAGTTGCTACACCTGCACCCGTACTCGTACATATTCTTGAAAAAAAAGTGACGCTACTTGAATCCATTTTTAATACGATATACCACCAGCGGATGAAGGATGTTCCTATCCTCAATGATAATATTGAAGTACGAGTTATTGGTTTCCAGCAATGGCAGGCTTCTTATCTGTGTATCATGATTACCCCCTGGTTTATGAACCTGATGTTATTGCCGGGCGAAACAGAAAACTGGGACGATAAACGTGAGACCACATCCATCAGGCACACCTTTCCTTCTGGCAATTACAACTTTCTGGTCGGCTTCGAACCCGACATAGGCAAATATCAGATGTGCTCATTATTTTCACCCATGTTCGAATTTGCTGATAATGTCGCTGCCGTTAACACCGCTGAAGCCGCCATCAAAGAGCTGATGAACATCGAAAACATCGAACAAACAGATATTGACTGCAAACAGATTGAAGCGATCTGGGATGGCACAGAAGAACATCCTGACAAAATTGCGGCAAGAGAAGCCGCAGAAAAAGCCAAAGCAGAAGCAACACCACGTGTGCCGCTAAAAGAAAGAATGGAACAACCCGTTAGTCGTCGTCGTTTATTACGTGGTGCCTTAATGCTGGACAACGATGAAAAAACACAGCCAACCATAACCAGCAAGAACATAACACTTGAAGAGAAAGAGTAACAAGATTAAAAAATGAACAATATTGAAGGACAACTTGATATTAACCTTTATCCACAACGCAAAAATGGTGCGCGTGTCGAGTTAAGCTCAAGCCGCCCGTTATATGCTGCAAATATTTTTGTTGGTAAAACACCTGAACAGGTTTTGTCCATAATACCGTTACTGTTTAGCATTTGCGGCATCGCACAATCACGTGCTGCACTTACTGCTATTGAGCAAAACCTGGAAATTGATAACAACCATGAACTGGAAACAGCACGCGACATGCTGGTACTGGTGGAAAACGCAAAAGAGCATCTGTTTCGCCTGTTCATTGACTGGCCTAAATTATTCGAACTGAAAATCAGCAATGACAAACTACCCTACCTGGGCAAGATGCTGGATGATTTTAAAACCGCATTATTCCAGCATGGTGTAGCATTTAATCTGAACGCTAAACTGAATGTTTCTTTTAAAAATACTGGTCAGCTGATCGACAAACTGGATCAGACTTTACAACAACATGTATTTTGCCAAAATACACAAGACTGGCTGAAAATTACAAACATCCAGAGCCTGCATAACTGGGCACAACAAGGCGACAGCATTGCAGCAAAGTCTATCCGTATTATCTGCCAGCAAGGCTGGGCATCTCAAGGTTTGACAGATTGCCAACAATTACCTGTGCTCGATGAAAAACATCTGCTTGAACAATTCAATTTCAGTTCAGCGCAGCAGTTTATCGAACAACCACAGTGGCATGGTCATTGTTATGAGACCACCGCACTCACTCGCCAATTTGAGCAACCACTGATTCAGGCATTGCATAAAGAGTTTCACAGCACATTAATTACCCGCTGGGTTGCGCGACTGGTCGAACTGGCAAGCACCCCTCAGCGACTGCGCAATATGTTACAGCAGTTGATTAACAATGATACGCAAGCTGATGAAAAACATACAAACAAGAAAACGACTAAAGGCCTGGCACAAGTTGAAGCGGCACGTGGTCGCTTAATTCACCGGGTAGAAATTGAACACAACATTATCAGTAATTATCAGATACTGGCACCAACAGAGTGGAACTTTCACCCGCAAGGCCTGGTGGCAAAAAGCCTCGATAGTTTATTAGCCAGTGGCAATAGTAAAGATGATCTGAAAAAACTGGCTCATCTGCTGATCAACGCGATAGACCCCTGTGTCGGTTATCAGCTGAGGATTCACTAATGCATGAAATGTCACTCTGCGAAGGGGTATTGCAGGTATTGCAAACTGAAGCCAGCAAGCAGGGCTTCACTAAAGTTATCGCTGTTTGGCTGGAGATTGGTGACCTCTCCAGCGTCGAACCCGAAGCGATGTTATTCAGCTTCGATGTCGTCACACGAAACTCGCTGGCTGACGGCGCAAAATTAAATATTATCAATGTACCCGGTATTGCCTGGTGCATGCAATGTTCAAAAAATGTCGCCGTCAAACAACGTTTTGACGAATGCCCTGATTGCGGTAGTTTCCAATTACAGGTAACCGGCGGTGATGAGATGAAAATTAAAGAACTGGAGGTAAAATAATGTGCCTGGCACTACCCGCAAAAATTATTGCTATTAATGAGGCCACCGACATGGCTTGTGTTTCTATCGGCGAAGTTAAAAAGGATATTTCTATTGCTCTGGTAGATGACGTAACTGTCGGAGACTATGTATTAATTCACGTTGGTTATGCACTCAACAAAATCAGCCCGGAAGAAGCCGAAATAACCTTACAGGTGTTTGCTGAAGCGGGACTGACAAATGCAGCTTCTCAATAAGGTACAACAATGAAATATATCGAAGAATTCCGCCGCCAGGATCTGGCAAAAAATATCGCATTATCAATTGAAAAAGAGATTGATGACAACCGTCAATACAACCTGATGGAGTTTTGTGGCGGCCATACCCATGCTATCTATCGTTATGGGGTACAGGATTTGATGCCACCGAATATAAAGTTTGTGCATGGTCCTGGCTGCCCTGTCTGCGTGCTGCCCATCGGACGTATCGACAACGCCATTGAGCTTGCACAAAAACATGATGTCATTCTCTGCACCTATGGCGATTTGATGCGAGTACCCGCAAGCGGTCACAAAAATCTGCTTAAAATTAAAGCAGAAGGCGCTGACATCCGCATGGTTTACTCTACTCTGGACGCTTTGAAAATTACCAGGGATAACCCGGATCGTGAGGTTGTGTTTTTTGCCATTGGTTTTGAAACAACAACGCCTGCTACTGCTGTTGCTCTCAAACAGGCTAAAGCCGAAAAGCTGCAGAACTTCAGCATATTCTGCAATCATGTACTCACACCTGCCGCTATTCAGAATATTCTGGAATCTCCTGAAGTACGTGAAATAGGTTCTGTATTAATAGACGGTTTTTTTGGGCCTTCACATGTCAGTTCTATTATTGGCAGCCAGCCTTATGAGTTTTTTGCTGAAGAATTTCAAAAACCGGTTGTTATAGCTGGATTTGAGCCGCTTGATGTCATGCAATCAGCATTGATGCTAATTCGTCAGATAAACCAGGGGCGACATGAAGTTGAAAATGAATATACCCGTGTGGTCACGCGCGAAGGCAACCTTAAAGCACAAAACCTGGTGGCAGAAACCATGGAACTGCGTCGCAGCTTTGAATGGCGCGGACTGGGACTGGTGCCGTACAGTGCCTTGCAGGTCAAGCAGGAATTCGCTGAGTTTGATGCTGAAAAACGTTTTAGTGTACCTGAAATTCAGGCGTCAGATGTAAAAGGTTGCGAGTGCCCCCGGATTCTTCGGGGCATAAAAAAACCCACTGACTGTAAATTATTCGGCACCGTCTGCACCCCGGAAAACCCGATGGGATCCTGCATGGTATCCTCTGAAGGTGCCTGCGCGGCCTATTGGAGCTATGGGCGATTCCGTCATTCTGAATCTGAGTCTAAATCTAAAATAAATCCACAAACGAAAGCCGCATGACTCAAAATCCAAAAAAACGGTTCACAACACGGTTGAACATCCGTAATGGTTCTATCGATATGACACACGGCAGTGGTGGTCGTGCCATGGCGCAATTAATCGATGATATATTTATTAAACATTTCAACAATGAATGGCTATGCCAGGCCAATGATCAGGCCGCTTTTAATGTCAGCGAAGGTCGAATGGTAATGAGTACTGACGGTCACGTGATTTCACCGTTATTTTTCCCGGGAGGCGACATTGGTTCTCTTTCGGTTCATGGCACCATCAATGATGTTGCCATGTCAGGCGCTAAACCCCTGTATTTATCTGCTGGCTTCATTCTTGAGGAAGGTTTTCCACTGGCAGACCTCGAAAAAATTGTTATCAGCATGAGTAAAGCGGCCAGTGATGCTGGCGTCCCAGTGGTAACGGGCGATACCAAAGTCGTCGACAGAGGCTCGGCAGATGGTGTTTTTATAACCACCACAGGCATCGGCGTAATACCCAAAGGGATTAATATTTCTGGCGATTTAGCGCAACAGGGCGATGCTATTTTAGTCAGTGGAAGCATTGGCGATCACGGCATTGCGATCATGTCCAGCCGGGAAAACCTGGAGTTTGAAACCACCATTGAATCTGATTCAGCGGCACTGCACGGTCTGGTTGCCGATATGATAGCCGAAGTACCGAGCATCCACTGCTTGCGAGATCCAACCCGTGGTGGTCTGGCAACAACACTGAATGAACTGGCACAGCAATCTGGCGTGGGTATGAACCTGCATGAATCCAGCATCCCCATCAAACCAGCGGTCACTGCCGCCTGTGAATTGCTCGGGCTTGATCCGCTTTACGTTGCCAATGAAGGCAAGTTGATCTGTATCTGTGCACCACAGGATGCGCAACAAATACTACAGGTCATGCAAAACCACCCATTGGGCCAGCAGGCTGCAATCATCGGCGAAGTCACTGAGAGCCAACATGGCTTCGTTCAAATGGAAACCAGTTTTGGCGGTAGCCGCGTTGTCGACTGGCTTACTGGCGAACAATTACCGAGGATTTGCTAAGTTATGCGCATCCTGTTCTTAAGCCATGCTTTTAACAGCCTGACACAACGTTTATTTGTTGAACTTGGGATGCGCAACCATGAGGTATCGGTAGAATTTGATATTAACGACAGCGTGGCAATCGATGCCGTTAACCTGTTTCAGCCGGATCTGATTATTGCCCCCTTTCTGAAACGCGCCATCGCGGAAGTCATTTGGCGTAATCATGTTTGTCTGGTGGTGCATCCGGGCATCCGTGGTGACCGTGGCTCCTCTGCGCTGGACTGGGCCATCCTGAACAACGAAAAACACTGGGGCGTGACCATTTTACAGGCCAATAGTGAAATGGACGCAGGTGATATCTGGGCTTGCAGTGAATTCAAAATGCGTAATGCCAGCAAAGCCAGTTTGTATCATCATGAAGTAACCAAAGCGGCGGTGGATGCCGTACTAACTGCCGTATCACGCTACCAGAGCAAGCATTACCTGGCTGAAGCACTGGATTATTCTAATCCAGAGGTGCGCGGCAAACAGCGCCCTCCAGTGCGACAATGCGACAGAAGCATAAATTGGCTAAAAGATAACACGCAAACCATACTACGTAAAATTCGCAGTGCTGATGGTTTTCCTGGTGTCACTGACAAGCTGTTTGGCCGCGAACTGTATCTCTATGATGCACAGCCTGAGGCTAGTTTGAAAGGAAATCCAGGTGATCTCATTGCCTGTTGCGGAGTCAGTGTTTGCCGAGCAACCGTTGATGGCGCAATCTGGATTGGGCATCTGCGCGACAAACAGGCAAAACATAGCTTCAAACTTCCTGCAACCAGAGTGCTGGCCGAAGAAGTGGCAAATCTGCCGGAAATTATTGCCGACAAAAACAGTGGCTATCAAGATATCTGGTATCAGCAGAAAGATGAAGTCGGCTACCTGCACTTTTCATTCTACAACGGCGCAATGGGTACACAGCAGTGTGAACGTCTACGTCAGGCTTACCTTGAAGCGTGTCAACATAAAACAAAAGTCATCGTACTGATGGGCGGGCAGGATTACTGGAGCAATGGCATGCACCTGAATCTAATCGAAGCCAGCGATAGCCCGGCAGACGAATCCTGGCGCAATATTAACGCCATTGATGATCTGGCACTGGAAATTATTAATACCGATTCTCACCTGACGGTGGCTGCCCTGCAAGGCAACGCAGGTGCTGGTGGTGTCTTTCTGGCACGCGCTACTGATGAGGTATGGGCGCGTGAGGGTGTGATACTTAACCCGCATTACAAAGACATGGGCAACCTTTATGGCTCCGAATACTGGAGCTACCTGTTGCCGCGATACACGACAAACGACAATGCCAGTCGTATCACTCAGGCACGTTTGCCTGTTTCTACAAAAGAAGCATTATCGTTAGGCTTACTCGATGCTGTTTTTGAAAGCGAACCAACAAACTTTGTGCGCACAGTTAAACAAAGTGCCCGCGCAATGGCAACAGACAAAAACTTCAACGCCCGCCTTGCAGATAAAATGAAACAGCGTTTAAGCGATGAAAATATAAAACCCTTAGCAGCATACCGTGAGCAGGAATTAGTTCGAATGAAACAGAACTTTTATGGTTTTGACCCGAGCTACCACGTTGCCCGCTATAACTTTGTTTATAAAGTAGCAAAATCACGTACCCCCTTGACCATAGCGCGGCATCGTCGAATAAACCAGCCTTTACGGAGAGCATCATGACAACAACATTAATCACAAAAAATACAGACATTTTAGATCGGCAGTGTCTTAGCCTTAAACAAACAAGTGCTTTAATGCTAAAAAACAGTATTTCAACATACCCTCATTTCTCACTCGATAGTGAGCAATTGAAAGCCAATAAACTGGAGGTGAAATAATGTGTACAGTATGCGGATGCGGTGAAGGCGAAAGCAGAATAGAGGGCTCGAATGCAAAACATCAGCAGCATAGTCATGAGCATGAGCATGAGCATGAGCATGAACACAGTCATGCCCACTCACATGATCATCAGCATGACCATAGTCACAGTGACGACCAGCCTGTACACCAGGGACACGATCACCATTATGGTCACGGTCCGGCACACGCGCATGCACCCGGCATGAGCCAGGCGCGTATGGTACAGGTAGAGCAGGATATCCTCGGCAAAAATAACGAATATGCCAATGAAAATCGTCGTTTATTTACCAACAAAGGCATACTGACGCTGAATCTTGTGTCCAGCCCCGGTTCGGGTAAAACCACCCTGCTTACCCGAACACTCACCGACCTTAAAGATGAGATGCCACTGGCGGTTATTGAAGGTGATCAGGAAACCAGCCAGGATGCAGACCGTATTCGTGCTACCGGTGTGCCTGCGATTCAAATCAACACCGGTAAAGGCTGTCATCTGGATGCGCACCAGATCGGTCACGCCGTTGAACATTTATCACCCGAAGAAGCATCTGTATTAATGATTGAAAATGTGGGCAATCTGGTCTGCCCGGCAGCGTTTGACTTAGGCGAGGCACATAAAGTCGCCATACTGTCTGTCACTGAAGGTGAAGATAAACCGATAAAATATCCCGACATGTTTTTTGCAGCTGACCTCCTGTTGCTTAACAAAATCGATCTGTTGCCCTACCTCGATTTCGATGTAAACAAGTGCATCGAATATGCTCAACGCGTCAACCCGGGCATTCAAATTCTTCAGCTGTCGGCAACCACTGGTGAAGGTATGGATCACTGGTATCAGTGGATACGACTGGCACATCAAACACGTCTGATCGGTCGCCCTGCAGCATCGAACATACAATCAACCTCACCCGCACAAAGCACAGGAAAAGTGGCTGAGGCAAGCTAATGACAAATATTCCCAGCATTCTGGTACTTGATGATGAACAGCGTTCCCTGGAATCTATCCAACGAATTCTGGATGACCAGTTCGATGTGCATATCGCCAGCACCATTGAACAGGCTGAAACTATCCTGCAACGTGAATGGATACAGATATTGCTTTGTGATCAACGCATGCCGGAAATGACCGGCGTTGAATTCACCGAAAAAATTCGCGATGACTACCCGGATGTCATCCGTATGATTATCTCCGGTTATACCGAATCAAATGACATAATCGATGCAATAAACAAAGGTGGCATCTACCAGTACATAACAAAACCCTGGCATCCGGATGAATTGATTTCCAAACTCAACAATGCAGTAGAACTGTTTCGACTGCAACGTGAAAATGCACAATTGACAGTAGAACTAAAGCTCAAACCAGATTCTGTCGAAGCCGTCATGGTTAAAAAACGCCATGCATTAAAAGCACGATACGATTGGGATCAGGGCATCGTGCGTAGCCCCGACAGCAGCATGAACGGTATTTGTAACCTAATAAGAAACGTTGCAGCTTTTGATGTCAGTGTATTGCTCACCGGTGAATCTGGTACCGGAAAAGAATTGTGTGCGCGCGCACTGCACTACAACAGTTTGCGACAGGATAAAATTTTTGTTGCCGAAAACTGCGGCGCACTGCCAGACGAATTACTGGAAAGTGAATTATTTGGCCATAAACGCGGTGCCTTTACCGGCGCAAACGAAGACCGCATCGGTATGTTCGAACTGGCCAATGGCGGTACTATTTTTCTTGATGAGATCGGTGAAACCAGTCCCGCTTTTCAGGTCAAACTGCTTCGCGTGTTGCAGGAAGGCGAAATTCGTCCTTTAGGCAGCAACACGAGACGTTCTATTGATGTACGCATCATTGCTGCTACCAATCGCGATCTTGAAGAGGATGTAAAAACCGGAAAATTCCGACAGGATTTATATTACCGCCTGGCAACTTTTGCCGTAGAAATCCCGCCGCTGCGTGAACGTAAAGAAGACATTATCCCATTGGCTATCTCGATTCTTAGTGAGTCAATGGATTTATTAGGCAAACACGTTAAAGGCATCAGCGCAGAAGCCCTGCATTGCTTTGAAACTTATCAGTGGCCCGGCAATGTGCGTGAAATGCAAAATGAAATTAAACGCATGCTGGTACTCGGACAGAAAGATTATTTGGGCTCAGAACTGGTATCAGAACATATCCTGCACGCTACCCCGGATGAATCGGTTGCTGACATGGCAGTACTTAATAGTGTTTCCGGCACCTTAAAAGAACGTGTCGAAACGCTGGAAGCACGCATATTAAAAGAAACCCTTATCCGTTTACGCTGGAACAAATCCCAGGCGGCACAGGAACTGGGTTTGTCGCGTGCTGGATTACGCAGCAAACTTGAGCGTTATGGTCTGGAAAAAAACGCTAACATTGCATCCATTGCAGAAAATGTTGCATGAATGACTCAGCCACACAACCGCCTGCCGATATAACGCAGTTTGTTGGTATACCATCTAAACAGGGTCAACAAACGCGTCGCGCGGATGATCAGATGTGGCTTGATGTTATTCAACGCATTGAAAACGACTATGCTGCACTGGTAAATTATCAAGTCGAGCTGGAAGAAAAAAATGCGGCACTGGTCGATGCACAACATTTTATTAAAAGCATCTTAGCGTCTATCTCGGATGTGCTTATCGTCTGTGATATCAATGGCATTATTCTGCAGGTAAATGATGCGCTGGAAAAAGCCATTGGCAAAACCGCAGAAAAAATAACAGGTAACACTCTGATGACGTTAATCAGTGAAAAACACCGGTCCATGATTGCAGAATTCCCTGAGCATATACGCTCCAGTGCTATTATCGACTGTGAAATTGATCTGCTTAATAACGAGCATAAAAATGTGCCCATGGCTGTCAACTGCAGCGCACGTTTTGACCACAAAGGCCGCCTTTGCGGTTTTGTTATTACCGGCCGCCCCCTGGGTGAATTATTAAAAGCCTATGGTGAGTTAAATCAATCTCACGAAGAGTTAATCAAGGCTCAACAACAATTAATCCAGTCTGAAAAGCTGGCATCACTTGGCCTCCTGGTCGCAGGCGTTGCCCATGAACTCAACAATCCAATCAGTTTCCTGTATGCGAACATGCATGCACTACAAACTTATGAAAAAAAATTAAAACTTTACCTCAATGCCATCCATAACCACAGCTCTGAAAGTGAGCGTGAAAGATTACGTAAAGAGTTAAAAATCGACCGTATAATGAATGACATTGAACCACTGGTTGAAGGGTCGCTGGAAGGCGCTGAACGAGTCAGTGATATTGTAAAAAACCTGCGCAAATTCGCTACCCCGCAGGCTGAAATAAAACAGGTTTTTGATTTGGTGCACGTTATTAAACGTGCCACAAGCTGGGTGCTAAAAGCCGCCACGACTAAACCGGAAATCATTACCGACTACCCTGAACGCCTGGAATTATTTAATAATGAAGGGCATGTTCACCAGATTCTTATCAACCTTATACAGAATGCTGTTGATGCCATTGCAGGCATTCAACAACCCCGGCTTCACCTTGGTATCCACATTAAAAACAAGGTGGTTGAAATCAGTATCCTGGATAATGGTGCCGGCATTTCAACACTGGATATCGGCAAAATATTTGACCCTTTTTTTACCACAAAAGCGGTTGGCAGTGGCACCGGTCTGGGACTCTACATCAGTTATGGGCTGGCAACTGAACAATGTGGTGGTGACCTGAACGCCATTAGCCATCACAATAGTGGTGCTGAATTTATACTCGCTCTACCATTAGAGGTATCAGCATGAATAAAGCTTTTAATATTCTCTGGTTACAGTCCGGTGGTTGCGGTGGATGCAGTATGTCGGTACTCAATGCGGAAACGCCGGATCTTTATAGCAGCCTGCAAATCAATAATATCAATCTGCTGTGGCATCCATCACTCAGCGAAGCCAGTGCAGAAGAATTTTTAGCACTGCTGGCAGCCATCGAAAAAGGTGACATTATGCTTGATGCACTGTGCCTGGAAGGTTCAGTCATGCAAGGACCCAATGGCAGCGGTCGTTTCCATATGCTGGGCGGCAGCGGGCGCACCATGATGGAAGTCATTGAAAGTTTAACGAAAAAAGCCAGCTACACAGTCGCAATTGGTACCTGCGCTGCTTATGGCGGCATTACCATGTCGGGAAATAATCCTGGCGAGGCATGTGGTTTACAGTATAAAGGTAACCAGGCTGGTGGTTTGCTTGGGGAAAACTGGCTAAGTCCCAAAAAACTCCCGGTAATAAATATTGCTGGCTGTCCAACCCACCCTAACTGGGTACTGGATACCCTGGCACAACTGGCAATGGGTGAACTACGGCTGGAACATCTGGACAGCTTAAAACGTCCGCGCAACTATACCGATCATCTGGTGCATCACGGTTGCCCGCGAAATGAATACTATGAATATAAAGCCAGCGCGGTCGAACAATCTGACCTGGGTTGTATGATGGAAAACCTGGGGTGTCTGGGCACCCAGGCGAGAGCCGATTGCAATACAGTGCTGTGGAATGGTGATGGTTCCTGTCTGCGCGGTGGTTATGCCTGCATTAACTGTACTGCGCCTGAGTTTGAAGAACCGGGACACAGCTTTACCAGAACGCCAAAAATTGCCGGTATCCCGATTGGTTTGCCCACCGACATGCCAAAAGCCTGGTTTATTGCTTTAGCCTCATTGTCAAAAGCAGCAACACCAATACGGCTTAAAGTTAATGCTGTGTCCGACCACATACGCATTGTACCCGGTGCAAAAATTGAAACGAAAAGTGATAACGAGGAAGACCAATAATGCCTGACAAAACATCTTCCAGTAATTCCACGCGCAAAATACTCGGCCCGTTTAACCGAATTGAAGGTGATCTGGAAGTCCAGATTGAGGTTGATCAGGGAACCATCGTTAAAGCCTGGGTTAACTCACCTTTGTTCCGTGGTTTTGAACAAATATTACACGGTAAAGAACCGATGGATGCGTTGGTATACACACCACGAATCTGCGGCATCTGTTCGGTCTCGCAATCTGTTGCCGCCACCCGGGCGTTGGCTGCCACTCAAGGTCTGCAGCCCTGCCCTAATGGTGAACTTGCCACTAATTTAATTCTGGCCGCAGAAAACCTGGCCGATCATTTAACGCATTTTTATCTGTTTTTTATGCCCGACTTCGCTCGTGAAAGTTATGCCAGCAAACCATGGTTTAATGAAATCAATACACGCTTCAAAGCACAAACCGGCACCGCTAACCGCCAGATATTACCTGCAAGAGCTGCATTTTTGCACATAACCGGCATACTAGCTGGTAAATGGCCCCATTCATTGGCATTGCAACCGGGAGGAACAACACGCCCTGTTGAAGCACAGGAAAAAATTCGACTACTAACAACAATAAGTCTGTTTCGTATTTTTTTACAGGATGTGGTTTTTGGCGACGAACTGGAAAAGATACAGGCAATAAATAATGAAGACGAACTAAAGTCATGGCAGAAATCACATGAAAATTCTGACTTCGCAAAATTTTTAATGGTAGCAGATGATCTGAAATTAGAACAATTAGGCACTGCCAGTAATAACTTCATGAGTTACGGTGCGTATCATAATAAAAACCATAACAATGACAATTCTAATAGTGAACATCTGTTCAGCGCCGGCATCTGGCAACAACAATGGCAGCCGCTTAACCCTGATGACATCAAAGAAGACATCTCACATAGCTGGCTAAATGTACAGAATGAAGCCAAACACCCCTATCAGGGAAGCACTATTCCTGATGCCGATCAAAAAAACGGTTACAGCTGGTGTAAATCACCACGATTAAATGAACAGGTAATGGAAGTCGGTGCCATTGCGAGACAGATGGTTGATGGTCATCCATTGATTCGTCAGCTAGTCGCTAATAGCGGTGCCAATGTTCGTAATCGTGTTATCGCCCGTTTACTGGAACTCGCCATCGTCGTACCTGCAATGGAAAACTGGGCACGACTGTTACAACCCAAAGAGCCTTTTTGCCTGCCAGGCAACATGCCTGATGAAGCTCAGGGAGCAGGTATGGTGGAAGCCGCTCGTGGCAGCCTGGGTCACTGGCTTCGAGTTAAAAATGGCCGCATTCTGAATTATCAGATTATTGCACCCACTACCTGGAATTTTTCACCGCGTGATGCTGCCGATAAACCCGGCGCACTTGAACTGGCATTGCAGGGTACTTATGTCGGCGAAGACAAAAATGCCTCGGTCATCATTCAACATATCATCCGCTCATTTGATCCCTGCATGGTCTGCACGGTACATTAAGATGACAACACGGGCCAATAAACTTGCAACAGAACACGAGCTAAAAACACGGACTTTACGTGTCCGCGGGCTGGTTCAGGGTGTTGGTTTCCGCCCCACTGTCTGGCGCTTAGCGAATGACCTCGGTTTAACCGGCAATGTATGTAATGACGGTAAAGGCGTACTGATTCATTTCTTTGCCAGCACTGAAATGTTAAAACATTTTTCGCAAACATTATTTAACGAATGTCCACCACTTTCACGAATAGACAGCATTGAAGAAATACACAATGCAGATGAAATCAGCAATGATGGTTTTCAGATAATTAACAGCGCGCAAACTGAAATTGCGACTGGCATTATCGCTGATGCTGCAACCTGCGGCGATTGCCTGCATGAACTTGATGACATAAAAAACCGACGTTATCGCTACCCTTTTCTGAACTGCACCCATTGTGGCCCACGTTTTTCTATTATCCGCAGCCTGCCTTATGACAGAGCCAATACCAGCATGTCAACGTTTGAATTATGCGGCAATTGTAGCAATGAATACAAAAACCCTGCTGACAGACGTTTCCATGCCCAGCCCACAGCCTGCGAGAAATGCGGTCCCGCTGTTTTCCTGTGTGATGATAAAGGCAATACCATCACCACAACTGATGCAATCGTTGAAGCTGCCAGGCAGCTCAAACTCGGCAAAATTTTAGCCATCAAAGGCATCGGTGGTATCCATCTTGCCTGTGACGCCAGCAATAAATCAGCGGTTGAACATTTGCGCCAACAAAAAAATCGTCCGCACAAACCACTGGCACTGATGGCAAAAAATCTTGAACAGGTTGGCCGCTACTGCACACTCAGTGAAGTCGAAATTGATGCTCTCTCCAGCCCCGCTGCACCTATTGTTATTCTAGAATCACGAGACACAAAATTACTACCAGAAAATATCGCGCCCGATCAAAAACAATGGGGTTTCATGCTGCCCTATAGTCCACTGCATCACCTGCTGATGGCTGAACTGAGCCACCCCATCGTACTCACTTCCGGTAACCGCTCTGACGAACCGCAATGTACAGACAATGATGATGCTATAAAGCGTTTGGCCAATATTGCCGAACTATTTCTGTTACATGACCGAGCAATCGAAAATCGCATCGATGACTCAGTGGTGCGGCAGATGAACGGACAAATTCAGGTGTTACGCCGCGCCCGCGGTTATGCACCCGGTCACATAACCTTACCCGCAGGTTTTGATAAGCATCCACCGCTGTTAGCCTTTGGCGGCGAATTAAAAAGCACTTTCTGTTTGCTGAAAAATGGCCACGCTATTTTATCTCAGCACATGGGTGATTTAGAAGATGCACGCACCTTCAATGATTATCAGAAAAATCTTTCACTGTATCTTGATCTGTACGTACACCAGGCAGAAGTCCTGGCCGTTGACAATCATCCCGAATATCTTTCCACCAAACTCGGCATTGATTGGGCTGCAAAGAAAAACTTGCCCGTCACTCAAATACAGCACCACCATGCACACATCGCTGCCTGCATGATTGATAACAATATTGACCTGGATGAAGACTCAGTTATTGGTGTGGCCTTTGATGGCCTGGGTTTTGGTGAGGACGGTACATTATGGGGCGGTGAATTCCTATTGGCTGATTATCAGCAATATAAACGACTGGCTCACCTGAAACCGGTGGTTTTGCCTGGTGCGTCTCAGGCGATGCGGGAACCCTGGCGCAATACCTGGGCACAATTAAACGCCACCCTGGGCTGGGATCTGTTTGTGAAAAAATATGCAACACTAGAACTACACAAAACATTAAATCGCAAACCTGTTCATATCTTACAACAAATGTGTGATAAAGGTATTAACTCGCCTTTGTCATCATCTGCCGGCCGCCTGTTTGATGCCATAGCCGCCGCAACAGGACTGGCACCGCAACGATGCAGCTATGAAGGACAGGCTGCAATGGCACTGGAAACCTGCATGGATAAACAAGACTTAAAGCAGGTTTCTCCCTACCCGTTCAAACTAAAAAAGCAGGACGGTATTTATGAGCTTGACCCGACCCCCATGTGGTCTACCCTGCTGGACGACTTAACAGCAAAAGCAACGACAAGTATTATTGCTGCGCGTTTTCATCGCGGACTTGCCCGTGCCATTGTTGATACTGCAAGCCTGCTCGCCAGGGAAAATAATATTAATCGTGTTGCACTCAGCGGCGGTGTCTTTCAAAACCGCAGCTTGTTTGAACTTGTTATTGCCGGACTCAGGAAAAAAAACATAATCGTGCTCACGCACCAACAGGTACCCGCCAATGACGGTGGCATAGCACTGGGTCAGGCAATCATTGCTGCGGCTCGCGAGATTAAACCTGGAAAATAATATAGAAACCTTACGGCAAAGACTTTACAGCAGAGAAAATATTATGTGTTTAGATATTCCAGGACAAATTGTTGAAATTTCTATGTATCAGAAATCACAACATCCATTTCAAAACAAACAGCAATTGTTTGCAGAAAATTCATGTTGTGTATTATCAAATACATCTGGCATTTAGAACACACACTATTAATGGATAGCGGAGGAATGTAAGCATGTTATCACCTGGCGATATATCACCTAAGGATGCCTATAAAATATTACAGGAAGATCCACGAGCCGTATTAATTGATATTCGATCAGATATGGAATTTTTGTTTGTCGGCCGCCCGATTAGTGCATCACATATTCCCTGGATTAATGAACCGGACTGGGTTATCAATTCGCATTTTACTGCTGAAGTCAGAAAACTATTACTCGGCAACATTATTTGCAGTGACAACGAACATTGCGCAACCATCATTTTAATTTGCCGAAGTGGTAACCGTTCTTTAGAAGCCGGTAAAAAATTGTTAGCTGAAGGTCTTAAAAATATTTTTCACATTGACTCTGGTTTTGAAGGCAAGCTCAATGATGATCATCATCGTAGCTCAATCAATGGCTGGCGCTTTGATGGCCTGCCCTGGAATCAATGTTAAAGACCAGAGGCTCCCTGGAAAAAAATAATATGAAATACGTTAGCCAAACCCTATCAATCATTTAGACATAAAAATGAATACCAGCACAATCAAAAATTCAGCAGTCGAAGACACAACTGTCAGTATCACCGTGAACGGTAAACTGATCAGCTTCAATTACGGCGATCTAAAAATATTCCACAAAGGCGATTCCTGGTTTGGCTGCACAGTTGGTTTTAGAGCCATGCAACTGGCAGAACGCGAGTTTTCCAGACACGCACTATCAGAACAGGCAAGCTGGTCACGTGAAAATTTATCAATCGTTAGCGGTCACCCCGGCCCCGGCGTAAAAGATGCTATCGAGCTAATTACCGCAACTGTTTCATCAAATCAATTTAAGTTGCTCGATAACATTAATACCCGGGATGGCAGCATGGGGTGTAATTCAAACATGAAATTTGAATGGTGGGTAACGGCTCACAACGAAACCATTCACATAAAATTGCATGACGATATCGTACCTGACTCATTCTTGGCGTTGCTTGATCGACTTAATGCGGATAATGGTCTCACCGATAGCGAAAAAAAGAAAGACCGAAAACAGTTCGATCAAATGAAAAAAGACTTAAGCAATATTTTATGGAATCAATCGCTGGATGCCTCTTTTGACATTAACTATGTCACAACATCAACTAACGGCGGAGTATCGACACAATGTTAAGTTTATTATTTATAGGTTTTTTAATCGGTATGCGACATGCTCTGGAAGCTGACCATGTCGCCGCAGTCGCCTCACTGGCAACAACCACAAACTCACTTAAAAGCGCAGTGAAACACGGCGCAGTTTGGGGTCTGGGTCATTCCATCACCCTGTTCCTGTTTGGATCTATCGTTATTCTAACGGACAGTATCATGCCGGAAAGCATGGCCTTGGGTCTTGAATTCATCGTGGGCATTATGTTGCTGGTTTTAGGGGTTGACGTGATAAGAAGAATGATTCGTGACAAAGTCCATTTTCACACGCATCAACATGGCAAAAACAAACAACATTTCCACGCCCATAAACATATAAATGAGGTCGTGCATGAGCCGAAACAACATCAACATGAACACAGCAACAAGTTCCCGCGCAGAGCACTCTTTGTTGGTTTAATGCATGGCATGGCTGGTTCGGCAGCTTTAATACTACTCACCCTGGAAACAGTCACTTCACCATTAATCGGCCTTATGTATATGTTGCTATTTGGGATTGGTTCAATAATGGGTATGGCAGCTCTTTCAATTGTTATTGCCATACCATTAAGACAATCAGCCAAAGGGCTCACCTGGTTAAATAATGCTCTACAGGGCGTAATTGGTGTCGCCACAATAGTCTTGGGATCAATGCTGATTTATGATACTGGGTTAAGCTTTATATAAAATCCAGACTTATACAGCTTAACCCAAAATTTTCAACATTGTCGCTTCATCAATGATCGACACACCCAATTTTGAAGCTTTAGCTAACTTCGAGCCAGCTTTGTCTCCAGCCAGTAAATAATCAGTCTTAGCCGATACACTGCCTGTTACGATGGCACCAACAGCGAGTAACTTTTGTTTTGCCTGGTCACGTGACAGGGTTGGCAGGGTTCCGGTTATAACCAGCGTTTTTCCGGTAAACTCACAAGCTTGCTGATCATCCTGGTGTGATTTATCCAGCTTCAACTGTTCGGCATCCTGTACTTTTATACCTGCCGCCAACAGTTGATTTATAACGTCCTGGTTATGCTCTTGTGATAAAAAATTCACCAGATGTTTTGCCACAATCGGCCCCACATCCTGAACTTCGATTAATTGTTCATAAGATGCAGTCTGCACAGACGCTAATGTTTTAAATTCTTTAGCCAGATTCCTTGCTGTGGTTTCACCGACTTCACGAATACCCAGGGCATAAATAAACCGAGATAACGCGGGGGATTTACTGTTTTCTAACGCGTTTAATAAATTTTTTGCAGACTTCTCCCCCATACGTTCTAACGAGGTTAAAGCTTCTATTTTTAATTGATACAAATCTGCTGCAGTATTAATCAACCCCTGTTCCACTAATTGCTCAACTTTACTTTCACCCAGTCCGTCTATATCCATTGCCTTGCGAGAGGCAAAATGTTTAATGGCCTGTGCTCGTTGCGCACGACAAAACAAACCACCGGTACAACGGGCAACCGCTTCACCTTCGATTTGCTCAACCCTGGAATGGCATACAGGACAGTTTGTTAACATTTGTATTTCTGCCAGCTGCGCTGTTCTCGAGTTTGGCACCACGCGAACCACTTCAGGTATAACATCACCCGCTCGTCGAACGATAACCTGATCGCCCACACGTACATCTTTGCGGCGAATTTCATCCATATTATGTAAGGTTGCATTGCTCACCGTCACGCCACCAACAAATACAGGCTCCAGTCTGGCTACCGGCGTAATTGCACCGGTGCGACCTACCTGAAAATCCACATCAATAATTTTACTTACTTCTTCCTGTGCAGGAAATTTATGTGCAATCGCCCAGCGCGGTGCACGTGCAACAAAACCTAATCTGTTTTGCTGTTTAATTGAATTAACCTTATAAACGATACCGTCAATATCATAAGCTAAGTCATCCCGTCGATTTAAAATATCCTCATAATACAACAGACAGCTTTTTACACTATTAACAAGTTTTATTTCATTACATACTGGCAAACCAAAAGATCTTAGCTGACGCAAAATATCATAATGAGTATTCGCTAACATACCGCCTGTAACGACTCCCGTAGAATAACAATATAAGCTTAATGGTCGTTTCGCGGCAATACCCGGATCAAGCTGGCGTAAACTTCCTGCTGCTGCATTTCTTGGGTTAGCAAATTCTTTTTCGTTATTTTGTTTTGCCAGCCGATTTAATTTTTCAAAACCCGCTTTTGGCATAAAAATCTCACCACGAACTTCTAATATATCTGGATAATTTTCACCTAAAAGCCGCAACGGCACACAACGCATGGTGCGAACATTTTGCGTGACATTCTCACCGGTTGAACCGTCACCCCTTGTTGCTGCATAAATTAACTCACCTTTTTCATAACGCAAACTAATCGCTAATCCATCCAGTTTTGGTTCAGCAGTCAGTTCGATTTCATCTTCACCATTTAATTTATCTTGCAATCTATCTTGCAGTCGCTGATAAAAAGACCGTAATCCTTCTTCACTGAATACATTGTCGAGTGACAACATCGGCATTTGATGTTGTATTTGATCAAATGCGGTTAATGGTTTTGCACCAACACGTTGTGTTGGCGAATCGGAGGTAATTAATTGTGGATATTTTTCTTCTAGCGCAACAAGTTGGTTATATAAACGATCATACTGGGCATCGGGAATATCCGGATCATCCAATACATAATATTGATAGGAGTGGTAACGGAGTTTGTCTCGTAAATTTTCGATTTGTTTTTTAACGGGAACGGACATTATTTTTAATAATTTTTTTTTAAAACACAGAAGAAAAGAATGTAGCCCTGGTGAGACATGTACCCCAATAAAAAGTCACGTAAAAGTTGGGGTTCGACCCTCACCCTAACCTACGTACTATTGCTAAACTCACGTACCTGTGTACGATAGTTTTCAGCATCCTGCTCAGTTAACGTCTGCCGTTGATGATTGCATAATCGTGCGCCCAGCAAACCTGCTATTTGATAACTACGCTGTAACATTTCTGTCAAATCATCGAGTGGGTCATTGCCTTTGATTTTCATAAAAACGGTTAAACCCGATGTTTTTAAATCATGAATGGTATCAGCATCAAACGACCCCGGTTCCAGCATATTGGCAAGACTAAATATGTTTTGACCATTTTTCCTGTAATGAAATATATTCATCTCACCAAAAGTTAAACCCATCGCCTGTGCTGAACTGTTTATTTGTGAACCCGATAAAAACTGAACACCAGCAAACTGATTTTCCCCGGAGTTACTTTTCTGAGGATTATTTTTAGGGAGGATATATAACACAATAAAATCTGATGGCGTTTTTATTGTCCTGTTATTTGCCAAAGATTGAGCTTGCTGATCATCTGCTACAGATGAATTTTCTTCATCAACATTTTTTTCAACAGCAGGTACTGAGTGACTGTTGTCTTCATCCCTATAGTCTTCATCCATATCCAGATCTGTGCCACTAACAATTCTGACTTTGCCGACACCTTCATCAACATCATCCAGCGTCTGTGCGGTAAATTCAGGCAAGTCGTCTTCCAGTCCTGCTTCTAGTTCATCAACTATCGAATGATTACGTCGACGACGGCTACGCCCCAGTGCATAAATCACCAGAACAAAGGCGATGCCTGCTGCTAGCAATATCCATCGCAGCGCTTCCACGCGTTATGCTCCCACACCTGCCATTGTCGCCGCTTCTGCCACATCCACGGAAACCAGGCGAGAAACACCCGACTCACGCATGGTGACACCGCTTAGGTGTTCGGACATTTCCATGGTGGTCTTATTATGGGTAATAAAAATAAACTGTACACGATCAGACATTTCTTTAACTAACTGACAGAAACGCCCGACATTAGCTTCATCGAGTGGTGCATCAACCTCATCAAGCATACAAAAAGGCGCAGGATTTAATTCAAAAATGGCGAATACCAGGGCGACAGCAGTTAATGCTTTTTCACCACCTGACATCAAATGGATATTTGAAATTCTTTTGCCGGGCGGTCTTGCCATAATAGTGACACCGGTATTTAACAGATCATCATCCGTCATTTCAAGGAAGGCAGTGCCACCACCAAATAAACGCGGGAACATGTCTTTGATTCGCGAATTAACGTGATCGAAGGTATCTTTAAATCGGGTGCGCGTTTCTTTATCAATTTTGGCAATCGCCTGCTCTAATATAGTCAATGCAGCGGTGACATCTTTGTCCTGTCCATCCAGATACTCTTTACGCTGTAGCTGTTCCTTATATTCTTCAATGGCTGCAAGATTAATTGCACCCAAACGTGAAATTTTTGTAGCTACCTCAGACAGCTTGCTTTCCCACTGTTTACTGCTTGCCTGCTCACCCTCTGCCTCTTTCTGGCTCAGGGATTCAAGTACTTTCTCTAATTCAAATTCTGTTTCTGCCAACTGTTCCAGCGTGGTTTTACTGCGTACACGAATTTCCTGGCTATCAAGACGATACTTTTCCAGTTGCGTGCGCACAGTTTGTGAGTTTTGTTCAAACTCACTGCGTTGCTGTTCCAGTGCTCGAAGGCTCTGTGTAATGTTTTCAACTTTACGCCGTGCGTCGCTCAGGGCTTCTTCTGATAGCAGACGTTGTTCTAATAACGTTTTAAGCTCACATTCCAGTTGCTGCGTTGGCTGCACTGACTGCGACAATAATGATTCAAGACTCTGTTTGCGCTGTAACTGCGCTGTTTGCGCCTGCTCCATACGTTGTATGTTATGTTGCAGACCGCTTAAACGTGTTTTTAAACCTTCAACCCGAATCGCCAGCTGATGCGCCTGATCCCGATGTTGTTGCAGGTTTGTTCGATATTGTTGTAGCTGTTGCTGTAATGCATCTCGCTCTTCCTGTAAAACTTTTCTATCTGCCTCCATCTTTTCAGCATTTTCCAATGCGGCATTACGGTTTCGAGTCGCAGTGGCAATGTCACTCTCGTCACGATTGACCAAGTTCTGTGTTTCTTCGAGCTCGACAGCAAGGTCTTTGTCCCGGCTGGTAATGTGCTGATGACGAGATTCACGTGCGCTGATTTGTGCTTTTATTTCATTTAACCGCGAATGAATGGTATTTAATACCACCTGTATCTCTTCACGCTGCTGTTCATTTGTTTGTAACGTGCCACGTAAGCCAGTTAACTCAGCACTGATTTTTTCTGCACCTGCCTCATGCCCGGTTAATTCCTGTTGCAGCTCACGAATACTGTTTTCACGTGCCAGAACACCACTATTGCTATCGCTTTCACGACGAATCCGTATCCAGTTAGCGCCTAACCAGATACCATCTTTGGTGATGATGCTTTCACCATTTAACAGTGTTGAGCGTACTTTTAATGCATCATCCAGGTTATTGCTACAACGAATGCCAAACAAAAACTGGCTTGTGTCGACTGATGATGAAACTTTGGCCAGTAACCATTCTGATGATACGGCTGCTGAAGCATTAGTTGATGCTGCTTCGGTTCTGGTGTTTTCACGCTGGCTTTCGACCAATGATAGATTGCTGTCTTTTAGTGAATCAAAGACAGAGGAAAACGGTTCGATATTGTCCACACAAATCGCTTCCAGGGTATCACCCAGTACAGTTTCAACAGCCAGTTCCCAGCCCTCACTCACCGACAACTGCTCGGCAAAACGTGCATTGTTACTGATACCATTTTTTTCCAGCCATTGCTGCGCGGCTTTATCTGTTTTACCTAATGCTGCTTCCTGCAAGGCTTCCATCGAAGACAGACTGCCCTGTTTTTGATGAATGCTGCGGCGCACATCTGCTGATTGTTGTTCTTTGCTAACAATTTGTTCCCGTGTTTTTTTTATGTTTGCTATGGCTTCAGATAATTGTTGTTCGTGTTCTTCTTTTTCAGTGGTTGATTTTGTTAACAGAATATTTAAATCGCTAATTTGCTCTTGCAGATTTTCACCACGCAAAGCCTGCTTTTCCACATCTATTTTTTGCAAGCGCTGTTGCAATTGCTGAACATGGCGTTCTAATTGCTCCATTCGAGAACGCTCAAGCTGTGCGGTCTGGCTTGCCGCTGAATAACGTTGATTGATTTCATCCCATGTTTGCTGCCATTTTTGCTTTGCCTGTTCAGCTGTGCTGTAGTGCTCAGTACTCGCTACTTCCTGTGCTTTTAGATGTTCCAGCTTAGGTTGCTCGCTAAGAAGATTTTGCTGACACTCTTCAACCTCCTGTTTATCCGATAAAATGGCATGACCGGCATCAGCCAGTGCAATTTGAATTTGTTCCAGATCGGTTTGCTGACGTTGCAATAAATCCTGGCTGTGTTTGATATTTTGTTCTTTAGCAGAGATATCAGCACCCAGGCGATAATATTCAGCCTGTACATTATTAAGAATCTCATTTGATTGCGTGCTTTGCTGGCGCTGAGACTCAATTTCTGACTCAGCAGCTCGTTGCTGGGCAATTACCTGTTGCAGTGATGTCTCGGTTGCCTGGATTTCTTTATCACGAATGTCCAGTTCGGCTTTTAATTCACGCCAGTGTAATGTTAGATGCTCAGCCTTCAGCTGACGTTCTTCCTGTTTAAATTCTTTATAACGCTCTGCGCTACGGCTCTGGCGCTGTAACTTTGCCAATTGTATGCCAATTTCTTCACGTAAATCTGACAGCCGCTCAAGATTCTCACGGGTATGCCGAATACGTGTTTCCGTTTCGCGCCGACGTTCTTTATATTTGGAGATGCCCGCAGCCTCCTCCAGAAAATGTCGCAACTCTTCAGGTTTGGCTTCAATTAAGCGTGATATCATGCCCTGCTCAATAATGGCGTAACTTCGTGGCCCTAAACCGGTTCCCAAAAAAAGGTCAGCAACATCACGTTTACGACAACGGGTGCCATTCAAACTGTATTTTGACGCACCATCGCGGCTGACCTGGCGTTTTACAGATATTTCAGCATAATTTGCATATTGCCCGCCTAACTTGCCTTCACTGTTATCAAATATCAGTTCTACCGCTGCCATGTCTATCGGTTTTCTTGCTGATGAACCGTTAAAAATAACATCATCCATTGAAGCACCACGAAGGTGTTTGGCCGAAGATTCGCCCATTACCCAGCGCACCGCATCAATGGTATTGGATTTTCCACAGCCGTTAGGGCCGACAATACCGGTTAAATTACTGGGGAAATTAATGGTGGTTGCATCGACAAAAGACTTAAAACCAGCGAGCTTAATCTTGCTTAAACGCATCTTTTTTACTTGGTTGGGTTGGCTTGTTTGACCTAATATTAATAAGGTCATCTAAAGGGCGTAGTTTACATGACTGGCTAGCTATTATGAGTACGATTTAAGACTCTTTTTCAGGAAACTTTTACAGCCTTTAACTCCAGCTTAATTAATGGTAACTTCTCAATAAGTCTGGGCGGCTCTATCTATACAGCCGTCTGTGGTCATGGATGACCACAGTCGAGCGACACAGGGATGTGCTTGAGCGTGCTGTATAGATAGAGCCGCCCAGACTTATTGAGAAGTTACCATTAATGAGTATAAGCTACTGAAATCATTAACCTCATAACATGTAGCGTAATCAACATTAGCTAATAATAGTGTGTAATTAATTAGCCTGGTCTGTATAATGCCGCCTTTATTTAGATCGAGCCTACCTATGACAAGCAAACCTTCAAAACAGCTGGAAACCTTTGAAAATCCAACACCGGAGCGTGATTACACGATTCGTATTCGCCTGCCCGAATTCACCTGTTTGTGCCCTAAAACCGGACAACCTGACTTTGCCACACTGGATCTGGAATATGTACCGGAAAAAAGCTGTATCGAACTAAAATCGCTAAAAATGTACATCTGGTCATTTCGTGATGAGGGTGCTTTCCATGAAGCCGTCACCAATGAGATCCTGTCTGATCTGGTCAAGGCCTGTCAGCCACGCTTTATGCGCCTGACCGCAGAATTTAATGTTCGCGGTGGCGTTTACACCACTGTGGTGGCTGAACATAAAGATGCAAACTGGACGGCACCAGCCGTTGTTTCCCTTCCTTAACAGTGGCATCGCTTGTTTTCCTCGGTATTGATATTGGTACGTCAGGTATTCGAGCAAGCTGTATTGATGCCGATGAAAACGAACTCATCAGTCATCATATTGCGTTTAAAACCAGGCAGCCCATGCCAAATAAACTCGTGGCAAATAAAAATGAACAAGATCCAAATACCTGGTTACAACTGCTCGATAAACTGCTCATTGAGATAACGTCGAACCTGCAAAATCTAAACAACAGTTATCGTATTGTTGCCATTTCAATCGACGGTACCTCAGGCACACTGATTGCCTGCAAAAAAGATGGGTCAGCACTCTCACCGGCTCTCATGTATAACGACCAGCAAAGTCAAAAACAGGCAGAAACAATTAAACGCTTTGCACCAGCCGACAGCGCCGTGCATGGTGCCAGCTCATCACTGGCTAAAGCCCTTAATCTTTTACAGCAATACCCGCAAACAGAAATATTCTGTTTTCAGGCAGACTGGCTGGCGGCACACTTAAGCGGAAAGTACGGCATTAGTGACGAAAATAATTGCCTGAAGCTAGGCTACGACAGCATCAATCAGTCCTGGCCCAGCTGGTTGCAAAATAATCGATTACAAAACAATAATGAGAATGCCGTTGTGCCAGCAGCATTACTACCTGTTGTTGTCACGCCCGGCACTAAAACAGGAACGGTAACAGCCGACTTAATAAAAAAATATAAGCTGGCTGAAGAATGCGCGGTAGTGGCAGGCACGACTGATAGCAATGCAGCGGTTTTAGCAACGGGAGCAAGCCAACTGGGCGATGCTGTGACTTCACTTGGCAGCACACTGGTAATTAAACTTTTTTCTGACAAACCCCTGTTTAGTCCAAAATACGGAATTTACAGCCATCGTCTGAACCAGCACTGGTTAGTTGGTGGCGCATCCAATTCTGGCGGCAGTGTTTTATTACAGCACTTCAGCCAGACTCAGTTAGACAGGATGACACCGCAACTCATGACATGGCAACTTAAGCCAGAACAAAAAACCGGATTAAATTATTACCCGCTACCAGGTATTGGTGAACGCTTCCCTGTTAATGACAGTAAAAAACAAAATAATACCAGCCCACGACCATCATCTGACTTAGAATTTTTTCAGGCTTTACTGGAAGGCATTGCCAATATCGAAGCAGAAGGTTATAAAAAACTAAAAGCACTGGGCGCAGTAACACCGACAAGAATTTTTACTACTGGTGGCGGCAATAAAAACACAGCCTGGAAAAAAATACGAGAACGAACAACAGGCATCGAAATATTCGATGCCGTTCATAGTGAGGCTTGTTATGGCAGTGCACTACTGGCAAAAAAAGGATATGGAAAAACAGTGGTAAATTGTTAATGGTTAATGAATAGTGAACAATGAAAAGATCGTCTGTCATCTCGACCAGCGGGAGAGATCTTATTCTACTGTGGCAAAGATCTCTCCCGCTGGTCGAGATGACAGACGAACTTTCGGTAACCATTAACCATTAACCATTAACCATTAACCATTAACCATTGTTTTATAAGTTATGATTTCATTTATAAAAGGTTTTACCGATTGCTTCAGTGGCTTCGGCTTATTATTTAAACCCGGCATCAAACGTTTTATGCTCATTCCATTCATTATAAACCTTGGACTATTTTCACTGGCAATAAAATTATTAACGGATCAACTAAATATCTGGATAGAAAAATTATTACCCGGCTGGCTAAGCTGGCTGGAATGGTTAATCTGGCCTTTGTTTGCAATTGCTATGCTATTAATTGTTTTCTATACCTTCACCGTTATTGCAAATCTTATTGCTGCACCTTTTAACAGCCTGCTGTCTGCAAGAATTGAAGCCCTGCTGACAGGTAGTAAACCAGAAGACCTCAATACAGATGGTTTTATTAAACTAATAATACGAACAGTAAAATCAGAAATTCAAAAAATCCTGTATGCCATCAAATGGGCTATCCCTTTGCTCATCATCACCATCATACCGGTGGTTAACCTTATCGCTCCCTTTCTGTGGATTTTATTTGCCGCCTGGTTCTTTGCATTACAATACAATGACTACCCATTAGCTAATCGCGGCCATTTTTTTGACGATGTAAAAGCCTATAGTCGAAAAAACCGAATGCGTTCACTGGGATTAGGTACCGCTGTTTTTCTATTAACCAGCATCCCCGGGGTTAATTTCTTCGCCATGCCGGTTGCCGTTGCTGGTGCAACAAAATCGACCTGTAAAATCAACAAACCTCACAAGGTATAACAATGGAAAATCGAGTCACCGAACTGGAAATACGCTTAACACACCTTGAAGATACTATTGAGGTGTTAAGCCAGAGCATTATTAAACAGCATAATGAAATAGATAGCCTGCAATTACAGGTCTCTATTCTTGAAAAGAAAATAAAAACATCACAATCTTCGCCTGTGGCACACGAGAGTGAAGAAACGCCTCCACCACACTACTAACACTATACCCAGTGGGATAGTCACGGTTGATCTATAGAACTAATGACTGAATTCGGTCAGGAGCGGAAGTTGTAAGTTATAAGTTAAAAACGTTAAATCACGAATAGCACTAAAAAAACAATAGCTTATATTAACCACAAGTAAGAAACTTAATACTTACAACTTATAACTTACAACTTATAACTTACAACTTATAACTTACAACTTATAACTATTATTCATAATTTTTATTTTCCTAAAGCACTCCACGAGTAACACGTTTAAACGTTTTCATCGCATCCGGTATTTCAATATCAATCACTTGATCGGGAATCCATTTATTGTCCTTCTCTCCCATTACATCGCGAACGTGTTCACCGGTACAACGGCGTACCTGAAACCCGGGTTGATTATCATCTTCAAAGATAAAGTTACTGTACTCACCCATGCGCTCATTCATTAAGCTTATATACTCAGCGCGAAAATCGGTTTCTTTGTCATCGGAAACATCACGGCGATTATCGTGCATGGTTTTAGCCAGGTTTAATGCCAGCGCTGTAATCAGTGCCTGTCGATCTTCTGCGGAATAATCTTTTGCAGAAATAACACGGTCAACAACGTGTACCAGAAACGCAGTAAATTCAGCAATGACATCCAGGCGCATAAAATGGGTATCGGTTTGAAAACCCTCATTTTCCATGTGCATGATATTGGCACTTGCGATTTTCCAGAAGTTAAAGCTCAAAACACTGCCAATTTCCTCATGAGTGCGTACTTTATCTTTGTCATTCCACTTATTTTTAACCCGAATTTTCATAATAACCTCAATGAATGCATATGTACTGTTTTGCATTGAATAGTATACTGATAGAGTCAGTTATAAACACTATTCCCATAATGGATATACCGCGACTAATCAATGAGGTACAGCACAATTGCCATATCTCGGATGCCAGACATGCCGGCAACTATACACTCTGCATCTATCTGTTGAAGATGCGAGAGTTTTATCGCTGGGAGCATCAATATGCATTTAGTAAAAAATTATCAGTTGATGATATCGGTAACTGGCTAAGCAAACGTGAAGCATTTTGGGAAAAAATAGAAAATGAAGACTACCACTCGTTGCCAATAGCTGCCACTGAGCATGGCCCGTTTGACTCACAAGCAATCAACCAGAAGATCCTTTCTGAAAATCTGGTGTACAGCGGCGGTTACGGTGTTAAAAACAAACCGCATTTCTTTTTAGCTGACCTGGAAAAAAAACAAACCATAAGCGGTTACACAATATATATTAGCGGCAAAGAATACGCACGCGATCTAACCTCACCGCCGGCAATGAGTCAGCACAAAACCATCTATATTCGTCGCGAATCTTTTAAACGTTTGATCTGGGAGCGTACCGACGAATGGCGCTGGAACAAACCGGAAAACGCCATGGCAAGAGCGATCCGTTGTTATGATTTTGATAACAACCTTGATAAGGCTTTATCTAATATGACCAATAACGAACTTGATGCCGCTATATTGCATGAAATTGGCGAAATTCAGGCGGGCGAAAAACTTGCTGGCTGGCAACAGATGATGTCCGACATCAGCTTCACCCAGGCAGAAATTATGGCACGCGCTGTACGTGATCATTACGCAGACACTTTACACACACTACCGGACTTAATCAAAAACAACAATGTCGCATCAATTCATTTTTATTTTGCAAATTTGACCCATATGCGTAAACACATCTTCCCTGCGCTAATGGATGCTTATAATGAATGGTGTGAAAACAAAAAAATAAGCACTATTGAGCAAACAGTTGCTGCATCTGTCGATCACTGGCAATATCTAGCTCAGCAGCTACTGGCCTTACATCAACAAGATGCCGAACAGTGCAGCATTAAAATTGAAACTCTGGTAAACAGGAATAAATACTATGGTCTTAGGATCTGTCCGTAAATAACTTGTACATATTGCGCCGGATTTTTGTTCGTATTCAAGGCGTGGTAATAGGCACATACCATTGGTTATGTAACTGTTGCCACAAGGCAGAAGACGGACAAAAAGACAAGCAAGATGTACAAGTTATTTACGGACAGCTCCTTATATAAGAAAATTAAGTATATTGCGACTACCTGGGTGGTTTTTACATAAAGTTTTTTAATCTGCAAAACAGCCATGTTATCCTCACTGTCAGAACAGTAAGCTTAAAACTCCAGTCACCAATGAGGCAGCAACATGAAGAACCCCATCATTGCAGACAACAAACCCGTTAAAGTAAACCTTACTAAAGGTCAGGAGTATCATTTTTGTACCTGCGGAAGGTCAAAAAGCCAGCCTTTTTGTGATGGCTCACACGCTGGCACAAACTTCAAACCCAGAGTAATGGTTCCAGACGAAGACGGTGAAGCCTATTTATGCGCCTGTAAACATACACGTAACACACCGTTCTGCGACGGCACACACAAACAGTTCACCGATAATCAGGTAGGCAAAGAAGGACCTGGCGTTGCTGAAGATAAAAACATTTTGCCAAAGGCGCGTGCAACCATCGAAGAACCCACAGTGGAATTCATACATCAATTAGCTGAAGAAGGTCTAAGCAAAATGGGGCAGCATGGGCCAATGACAGCAATGGGTGTGCCTCGTAATCTACTCCCTCTCTGGGATGATATACAAATCATGGTGGCACAGCTTCATCAAAAACCGCTACTGGATGATGTCGACGTTGGCACTGAATTAGTCATTGGCCCTGAAAGCAAAAAACCGCTGCTATTAAAAATCCCGCTATTTGTTTCCGACATGAGTTTTGGCTCGTTATCGCAAGAAGCCAAAATAGCTTTGTCTAAAGGAGCCGAATTATCTGGCACTGGCATCTGTTCTGGTGAAGGCGGCATGCTGCCAGAAGAGCAACAGGAAAACAGTCACTATTTCTATGAGCTGGCAACTGCAAAGTTCGGTTATAAAGAAAATTTGCTAAAAAAGGTACAGGCTTTTCATTTTAAAGGGGGGCAGGCCGCAAAAACCGGCACCGGAGGACATTTACCCGCAGTAAAAAATGTTGGTAGAATCGCTGAGATTCGAGGCATAACAGCAGGCGATGATGCAATATCACCGCCCACTTTCAGTGACCTGAATACACCCGCCGACTTCAAACATTTTGCCGATCGAGTACGCGAAATAAGCGGAGGAATTCCTGTTGGTTTTAAGCTCAGTGCCAATCACATTGAACGAGATATTGAATTTGCCTTACAGGCTAGCGCAGATTACATTATATTAGATGGCCGTGGTGGCGGCACCGGAGCAGCTCCTTTATTATTTCGCGATCATATTTGTGTGCCCACCATTGCTGCACTCGCTCGCGCCAGACATTATCTAGGAAAACAAGGAGCAAGCGGAAAAGTAACCTTGATAATAACAGGCGGTCTACGTGTGCCCAGTGACTTTATCAAAGCCATGGCACTGGGTGCAGACGGCATTGCTATTGCCAATAGTGCCATACAGTCAATTGGCTGCGTTGCTACAAGAATATGTAATACCAACAACTGCCCTTCCGGTGTTGCAACACAAAAACCTGAGTTGAGAAAACTGTTAAATGTCGATAAATCAGCACAACGCCTATCTAATTTTTTTGATTCATCAGTAGAATTAATGCGAGTAATGGCAAGAGCATGCGGGCATTCTCATTTGAATCAATTTAACATGAATGATCTTGCTACCTTTAACCCTGTGCTGGCAAAATTATCAGGAATCGATTTTTCTGGATTTAATCCTGATAGATAAATTATGTAACTTCATTTGAAACAACATCACTAATTTTTTATTTTACTGAGGGAGTACAACACTATGCAGATAAGCAGACACGGCCTTTCAATTCATCTATGCCGCTTCAGATTTAACAACATTTAATGCTGACAAAGGTTCCTCATTCTGCTCAACAACATCTGCCACTTCTTCCCCGGGGCATCGTTGCCGCTTATAAAGAAACTGTAATACTTCATGGCGATAGTGATTGTATTGTTCATTATCCGATAACTCAACCCGGTCTCGCGGACGGGGCAGGTCAATTTTAAGGATTTCACCAATGTTTGCCGCTGGCCCGTTGGTCATCATTACAATGCGGTCTGATAGTAAAACCGCTTCATCCACATCATGGGTGATCATGATCACTGTATTTCCCAGCTCTGCATGAATTTCCATTAAGGATTCCTGCATATGGGCGCGGGTTAATGCATCCAGCGCACCAAAAGGCTCGTCCATCAGTAATACCTTAGGCTCCATCGCCAACGCCCTGGCGATACCAACACGCTGTTTCATGCCGCCGGAAAGTTCATCGGGGCGTTTGTGCATGGCATGATCCATATGTACCAGTTGCAGGTTATGCTCAATCCATTGCTTGATTTCGGCTTTGCTTTTTCGATGCTTTGAGTTGGCTCGACCAAAAACCTGCTTTACTGCTAGTTCAACATTTTCATAGGCAGTCAACCAGGGTAAAAGCGAATGGTTTTGAAAGACGACGGCACGTTCTGGCCCTGGCTCATTGACTTCTTTACCATCCAGCACAATGCCACCCAGTGTTGCTTTATATAAACCGGCCACAATATTAAGCACAGTTGATTTGCCACAACCTGAATGACCAATTAAGGAAACAAATTCGCCTTCTTGCATTTCAAGATCCACATTCTGCAACGCCACATAGGAACCATCTGGCGTGGGAAATTCCATAGAAATGTGGTCAATATTTAAGTGTATTTTTTTCATTATGTTTCTCCTGTCATTAATTTATTGAGAGCTTTTCGCTAATATTTTTTGGTTATTGTCATCTCGACCAGAGGGAGAGATCTTATACAGCGGTGGTACAAGATCTCTCCCTCTGGTCGAGATGACGGTAATATTGAGCTTTTGCCGTATCATACAAAGCTCTCTTAATATTATCAGCGCAATACAGCCGACTTATCCCAGGACACTTTTTTCTGCAACAGCAACATCAAACGGTCAAGCAT
>CAYQXD010000002.1:0-8364 GCA_964421315.1 uncultured Thiotrichaceae bacterium
TATTTGCTTAGCGCAATAGTGCCAACAAAACCCATAACCGCAATTAATAACGCAGCTTCAAAATACAGCGCACTGCCCAGGTGCAGCCCCAATAAAACCACTAAAGCAATGGCATTGATATAAAGTGTATCCAGCGCGAGAATTCTGTCAGGCAGATCCGGACCTTTTAGTAAGCGGACAAAACTGAGCAGTATTGAAAAACCCAGCATAGCAAATGCAACTGGCAGAACCGCTTCTAACATAGTACCTAACATGACGTGCCTAACATGGTGTAAATACCTTTTTAAGAGGAGCTTCGTAACGCTCTTTTATGTGTTTTATGGTCTCTGTTATATCTTCAGCATGCAGTGCATGCACCAATAAACAGCTTTGATCTGCATTAAGATCACATGATACTGTGCCCGGTGTTAACGAAATTGTGTTGGCCAAAAGACTAATGCCTAGTGGGGTCTGAATATCTAGCTCAATAGAAAAAAAAGCCGGCTTTAATTTATCATTGCGCCCCAATATTAATTTCGCAACAATAATATTCGCAATAACAATATCCCATAAAACAATGACTAAAAATTTTAACAGTGTTAACGGTGCTTTAATGCGCACTTTTTCTGGCCAGAAACCAGAGGTCAGCAATGGAATCAGGATTGCTAATATAAACCCTAATACAACATGCCCGGGAGCGACGGTATTGTTAAGCAATAACCAGATAAGCCATAACATTATACTGAGAATGGGATGGGGTAATATTTTATCCAAATATAGTTTAATCATGATAATTTAAGGGCTTGTTAATAAATAAGTGCTTCATATTGCGCCGTATTTTTGTTCGTATTCAAGACACGATAAGGGGCGCATAGTCATTCTATGCAAGTCTTGTCGTAACACAGAAGACGGACAAAAAGACAAGCAAGATGGAACAGTTATTTCTTTACAAGCCCTAAGCATCACTCTTTACTCACCGCCTTTGCTCGTAGTGCCCGCCTGTTTAGACGCTTGTTTAGACAAAACGGCTTCAATATAACTTTTACTATCAAATTGTTGCTTAGCCGCTGATTCGGTAAAAGCGGTAATAGGTCCGGCAAATAATACTAATAACGGGCTCGCCATAAACAATGCTATAACGGCACTCTTTGACGCATGACTGGAAGTGCGACTAAGTGACTCGCCGCCGCCTCTATTATTACGGTTAGTATTATTGCTGGTATTAACATGGCTGATATTAATATTTATTTTATCATTAAGTGCATTAGCCATCTCACTATCTATCTCACTAGCGGGTATCACCTGATAAAACAACAGTGAACCGGTACGCGCCATGGTCACAATCATAATAAAACCGGCCACTAACACCACCGCTAAAATCAAACCTGACCATAAATGATCGAGTGATGCGCTTAAAATAAGCACTTTACCAAAAAAGCCTGATAAAGGCGGCATGCCTGTCATAGCGACTGCACCGAACACAAATAGAGCACCAATCAAAATGGCACCGGGCATGACCCTGGGCATAGAGTCGGCACTCTCAAAGCGGTCTTCGAAAGAACCACGGCCTTGTGAAATAATATCAGCTAACAGAAACATGCCGCCAGCGATCAAGGTAGAATGAATAAGATAATAAAGGCTGGCACTTAGCGCCAGATGATTGTTTAAGCCGACAGCAACCAGCAAGGTCGCCACCGAAGCCAATACCAGATAGGCTACTTGCTCGCGTAAGCCTCTGGCAGCCATCACGCCGAATGCCGCCAGCATAAGAGTGAGCAAACCCAAACCCAGTATCCAGGGCATATAATAATTTGCCAGTATACCGGCATCGTCACCAAAAATTGTACCGTGCACTCTGATAATAGCATACAGACCCACCTTGGTCATAATGGCAAACAGGGCTGCAACGGCTGCCGAAGTATGGGTATAGGCAGTTGGCATCCATAAATACAATGGAAACAACGCTGCCTTTATGCCAAAGACAACCAACAATAGTAAGCCTGCCGCTGCTACTAAAGCTACATCCTGCTCCGGCAACAGTGCAACCTTAACAGCCATGTCGGCAATATTAAGTGTGCCTGTAATACCGTATAAAGCACCTACGGCAAATAAGAATAAGGTTGCACCAACCAGATTGATGACAACGTAATGCAAGCCTGCTTTGGTGCGTAGTCGTCCACCGCCATGCAACAACAAACCGTAGGATGCCAGCAGCAGCACTTCAAAAAAGACAAAAAGGTTAAACAAATCGCCGGTTAAAAACGCCCCGTTTAAGCCAAAAAGCAGTAACTGAAACAAAACATGAAAATGTGCGCCCGCTTGATTAGTAGAGCTATCGGTATTAGTGGCAATGGCATAAACCAAAGCGGCTAAAGCCAGTACCGAAGTAATGGCAACCATCAATGCGGACAATTTATCCAGTACCAGCACAATACCAAATGGTGCCACCCAGTTACCCAGCAAGTAGACCTGATACCCTCCTGTTGATGCTTCTTTGAGTAAGGCAAAACTTAAAACAATTAATCCTGAGACCACCAGTAAGTTGAGAATACGCTGTAGCCGTAGCCCTCCTGCTTTTGCAAACAAGATGATAAAACCCGCTATCAGTGGTAAAAATACCGGCCAGGCTGCTAAATGTGTCATTGCTCACCACCCTGATGAGATGATTGTGCTGGTTTTGATTTTTCTGGCTTCTTATTTTTTTTCAGTGCTTGTTCATCTTTAGCCAGGTGCAGTCCATCAACATGGTCATTACCCAGTTCTCCCCGAGCTTTAAGCGCTAATACAATTAAAAATGCGGTCATACCAAAGGCAATAACAATCGCTGTTAACACCAGGGCTTGCGGCAAAGGGTCGCTATAAGCTTCTGCAGCGGCATCAATAACGGCAGGATGACCAATGGTTAAACGCCCCATGGCAAATAAAAACAGGTTAACGCCATAAGCCAGCAAAGTTAAACCCAGCACCACTGGAAATGTACGAGCACGTAACGTTAAGTACACACCGGTTGCGGTTAACACGCCAATTATCAGGGAAATCAGCCACTCCATTATTTTGCCTCCTGTTGATAACCACTGCCTGCATCAGCAATAAAACAAGCACACAAAAAGTCATGCCGCCAGCTTATTTCATTCAGTATTTTATTCACAACATCGACCTGTTACGTCTTCTTGTCTCATAATATAATTTCATCAGCTATTAACTCTGCTTGTTTTAATATCGTTTCAGTAGCCAATTTCTGCATGTCAGGCGGATAACCATATTGCCGTAAGGTACGTTTAATAATGACTTTTAATTTTGCCCTTACACTCTCCTTGATTGTCCAGTCTATTGAAGCATTTTGCTTAACTCTTTCAGTAAGGACAACGGCTAGCTCTCTCAATTTATCATGCTGCATTAATTCTTTAGCGCTTTTATTATCGGCAACTGCTGTATAAAAAGCATACTCAAAATCAGTCAGCCCAAGTTCACTTGCTTCATTATCCATACTGACAATTTCTTGGCTCAATTTAATGAGTTCATCCATAACTTCGGCAGCCGTTAGAATCTTGTTGTGATATTTTTTAATCGCATTCTCTAACATCTCCATAAAAGATTTACTTTTAACCAGGTTTTTCTTTGAGCGCGATTTAAGTTCATCATTTAAAAGTTTTTTCAAAACCTCCAATGCAACATTTTTATGCTCTAATCCTTTTAGCTCTATCAGGAACTCTTCTGAAAGAATGGAAATATCTGGCTTTTTAATACCAGCAGCATCGAATACATCGATTACTTTTTCAGAAACCAACGCTTGATCGATTACTTGCCGAATAGTTGTCTCGCTTGTATCAAAAACGGCCTCATCTGTTCGTCCCGCACCAGTACTATCGAATTTTACTAATCGTGCTTTAACGGCCTGAAAAAATGCAACTTCATCCTTTACATCCATTGCCTGCTCATGGGGAATGGCAATAGCAAAGACTTTTGATAAAGCCGTTACCTCATTGATGTAGCGTTTTTTTCCATCTTCTAAGCCAAGAATATGCTCTTCAGCCGCTAAAATAAGTGAAAGTTTTTTAGACGTATCTGCTGAAAACCTATCATCAAAAAAGGCTTCATAGGCAAATCCGTGGTACATCTGTGAAACAACTTCTAATTTCTCCAACATCATGGCGACAGCTTGTTCTTGCGCAACTGCTGGATCGCCTTTTCCTCCAGCATCAGAGTAAAAAGAAAGCGCTTTTTTTAAATCGGAAGCAATTCCTAGATAGTCAACAATCAACCCGCCCGGTTTGTCTTTATAAACCCGATTAACCCTAGCTATTGCCTGCATCAGGTTATGGCCTTTCATTGGTTTATCAATATATAGTGTATGCAAACTAGGTGCATCAAAGCCTGTTAACCACATATCACGGACAATCACCAGTTTCAAAGTGTTGTCAGGGTCTTTCATCCTGTCAGCAAATACTTTTCGCTGTTCTTTAGTCGTATGATGTTTCGCCATTATTGGACCATCAGATGAATTTGATGTCATTACGACTTTTATAATGCCTTTATCTAAATCATCCGAGTGCCAATCTGGCCTGATTTTAATAACCTCCGCATACAGATCAGCAGCAATTCGTCTACTCATTGAAACAATCATGCCTTTACCATCAAACACTTCCTGGCGCTGTTCAAAATGAGTTACAATATCGTTGGCAATGTTCCTAATGCGGTTCTCACTGCCAATTAGTGCCTCTAATTGTGTCCATTTTGCTTTAGCCTTCTTTGTTTCTGTCAAATCTTCTTGTGCAAGCTCTTCATCCAGGTTTTCAACCAACTGTTTGCCTTCATCACTAAGATTAACTTTTGCTAAACGACTCTCATAAAAAATACGTACAGTAGCCCCATCTTCAACGGCTTGTGCGATATCATAAACATCAATATAATTCCCAAAAACGGCAGGCGTATTAGTATCAGAGCTTTCAATCGGTGTACCTGTAAAACCAAGGTAAGTTGCATTAGGCAAGGCATCGCGCATATATTTAGCAAAGCCATAAACAACCTTTTTACCAATCACATTGCCCTTCTCATCTTTATCATCAATGGTTTTTGCTTTAAAACCATATTGAGTTCTATGTGCTTCATCGGCAATCACAACAATATTTTCTCGTATCGATAATGTATCAAACACATTGCCTTCTTCAGGCTGGAATTTTTGAATAGTCGAAAATATCACGCCACCTGAAGCTACTTTTAATAACTCCTTCAGGTTTTGACGATCCTCTACCTGTTTAGGTTCTTGACGCAGTAATTGCGTGGACGCTGCAAAAGTATCAAATAATTGATCATCTAAATCATTACGGTCAGTAATAATTAAGATGGTTGGGTTATCAAGAGCTAAGACAATTTTACCTGTAAAAAAAACCATAGAAAGTGATTTACCGCTACCTTGCGTATGCCAAACCACACCGCCTTTCCTGTCACCTTTTTCCTGAGTATTAACACCGGCCAAACCATAACTTTCAGGCGATTCCATAACCATGCTGATAGGAGTTTCTTTTTCGAGTGCCACAACATTACCATAGCCAGTGGCTCGCAATGTGGATTCTACAGCACGATTTACTGCGTAATACTGGTGATATGATGCCAGTTTCTTAACTGTTGAAATTGTTGCAATTCCTGTTTTTGTATCTTCCTTTTTTGATTTTTCAAAAACAGTAAAATGCCGAACTAAATCTAACAAAGTTTCCTTATTTAGCATTCCCTTAATTAAAGTTTCTAATTGGCTAACCAAATTAGATGCTTCTTCTTTACCATCTGCTGTCTTCCAGCTCATAAAACGACTCATGCCAGCAGATAATGATCCAGCTTTAGCCTCAAGGCCATCAGATATAATCATAAAGCTATTGTAGGCAAATAATAAGGGAATCATTTCTTTATATGTCTGCAATTGCTGGTAGGCCGATTTAATTGTTGTATTTTCATCAGCAGCGTTTTTTAACTCTATCACCACCAGTGGTAGCCCATTCACAAACAAGACAATATCGGGACGTTTATGGCTCTTTTTTGATGATTGGCCATTTTCAATAACGGTCAACTGATTGGCTACCACAAAATCATTATTTTGTGGATTCTGAAAATCAATCAGCCAAACTAAATCACCTCTTTGGCTACCATTTTTTTGATATGAGACATTGACTCCCTCCGTAAGCATTCTATGGAAGTTTTCATTATTAGTTAGCAGCTCTGGAGAGTTAATACGCCTAATTTCTTTTAAGGCTTCTTGTTGTGAATCATGTGGAACACCTGGATTGATTCTGGCGATAGCCTCCATCAAACGATGACCAAGTAAGACATCATCGTAACCGTCTCGGTCTGGGCTATCACCATCTGGCGCAATATCAGGAGCATAAATATACTGGAACCCTTGTTTTTCCAGTAGCTCTATGCAAAATTCCTCAATTAGGTTTTCTGTGATTTTAGTCATATTCCAACTCAACTGTTATTCCCAGTAATTTTCCACCATCCGAGTCATCTGTCAGTTCTCGCACAACGTGATCTTTTACGAAGCCCTGCATATCTTTGGACAAAGCATTCAATTGGTTTTGGTTAATACTTGCGATATATTGTTTGTCAGTGAATTTAGTTTTAACTATTTCAAATAATACATTGCAGTGAACTTCATCAATATCACTAAATAATCTACTATCATGAAACATAAAATTCATAAAATGATTATTTCCATGCATTAATAACGTTAGGTCATAACAAAATAGTTTTACACTATTTATTCCATCAGAAGAATCTGATTGAATTTTGGCTTCAATATCATATCGTATCTGATTTTTTCCATCATTATTACGTACTGTAATCCCAGCCAAGGCATCAGGATAAAAACGTTTTACTAGCACTCTAAAATTTTCCATGATCTTATTAATATCATTTTTTACTTGATCTAAATAAGTTGCGGTTTCCTCCGACTGCAATATCATTTCTTTTTTCAAGGATGTTTTTTTCTTCTCATAATCATGCTGTAATTTTTCGTAGCCTTGTAATTTTTCTCTATTTTGCTGGAGTTCAGCAAGGCGACTACTCATTTTGGTAAACACATCCAATGCTTGATGAGCATTGAGAAACTTCATATGACTATCCAGATCTTCCTTTAGATTTGTAAATTGCGTATTTAAGCGCTTAAGTTCACTAATGATTTCATGCTTCTGACTTTGTAGTCTTTTAGCTCTATTAATTGTTAAATCCTGGTAAAACTTTTCCAGATCTATTAATTGTTTTTCTACATCTGACTGGAATACAAGCTTTGATTCATCATATATATTTTGTATCTCACTACGGTTTACATCAGGGCTTATTTTTAAACTTTGGTTGATGCTATCTATGTTAATAGATCTAAGTTTTATTTTATTTTGTGTTTTATCTAAATTATTTTTTATACCATCCGCTTCTTGTTTTATTTGATAATAATCATCTGCAACTTCAAACTTTTGCAAATCCGACTCTAACGTTTCAATTCTTTCATTTAGATCAGCAAGTGCCAACGATGAGTCTTTATAACCTTCAAAGAACTGTTTTAGGATTGGATCATTCGTTATATTTTTATGTAGTTTCTCTGTGTCATCTATTTGCTTTTTAAGATACATCTTTGTTTGTGAGAAAGTAACATCAAGCCCCAGCAAGAAAGCATTGTATAGTTGTTTCTGGTATGGAGTTCCTACCTTTGTAGGTTCATCGTAACTAATATATGACTGTTTTGATGGTCTAATAAAAAAGGGAAGTAAAGACCGGAAACTTAAATATTGAAATCCAGATGGAATATCAAAACACAGCTTTTCAAGCTTAGAACAAAAGTCATTTAATGTTAACTGTTCATCATTTAGGCTTATATGCTTAGGCGAATTTGCATGCCTAACTATTGTATAAGACTGATTGTCTATTTCGACTTTCAGTATAAAATGCCAATCAGGAAGAGTTGATTGCAATGATTTTGTTATCTTACTACCAGTCTTAGTACCCAGACAGAAATCAATTAAAGAAACCAGTAATGACTTGCCAACCCCATTATATATTTTGCTGTTATCAAACTGCTCAGGCTTATCTTGTTTTGCTAAAATAAAACTAGCACCTGTTTTATTAAAAACAACCGTCTTGAATGTACGTTCGCTTGCAGCTAAAGAAATTAAACGCATTTTTCTATAACTCCATTATTTTCAGCAACACTGTCAATACTATAAAGAAAAATCAAAGTCATTACTAAATTATCAAAACTGTGTTTTGCTAGATAAACATTATTTTTATAGTCAACCTTGTAAGCATCCCATAGGTCATCAATAGTTTTAGGTGACTGAAGCTGAGACAAAATATATGCACCTAAACCAAGTAGTGATTGAGAGAAATTAATATATTTTG
>CAYQXD010000002.1:8464-47178 GCA_964421315.1 uncultured Thiotrichaceae bacterium
GACAAAATATATGCACCTAAACCAAGTAGTGATTGAGAGAAATTAATATATTTTGTAGGCAATATCATTTTGGCTCCTCAAAAACATCACAAGTTTCAAAATATTTAGATATCAACACAATACCTGCCGATTGAAAGCTTGTTTCTGGTTTGGTGCTTATCATATTCACCATTTCCCAAAAAAGCTCACTTCCAGAATATGTTTTGCTACATTCTGTGTATATTTCTCTTATTCTTTGATAACTGTTTTTAACTTATCCATTGCTTGAAATCCAGACTTCACCGCTCATTAATTTAGGAAGAAGGGTGTTGCGGAGTTTTTCCAATGTACTTATTTGAAGAGCATTCACGTTAAGCTTAGGAACTAGTTCTTCTAAAATTTTATTGAAATTTTCGAGTATATGCTTGGGTGGAATCGGCATATAAAAATTTTTAAGGTGTTCTAAGTCAATCCGTTGCCTACCGCTAGAGCCGACCAAACAGCCTTCCGCATAATCTCTAAAATCACCATTGCGCGCTAGTGTGTAAGCGAAGAATGGATGAATACCCTCTTTTGGGCGCATAATAATATATTCAGTAGAGCCCCAAGCAACTTGTTTGTCTTGTAAGAATGTTACATACGCAGTTTTTCCATTTTCTAAACATGGAGTTATACGGGCAAGAAGCGTATCTTCGTTAATAAATTTCGTTCCAGACTTGTACTCTCTGTCATACCACCCATCAGGATGAAATGTCTGAGTATTTAGAGAAGCCATCTCCAAATAAGGTGCTATTGTCCCTTTAACTAATATTCTTCTAGGATTAAAATCTATTAGATCTGAAACGACTCCTTCCGCCCAGTCATCCTTAGCCTCTTCAACAAACCACTGTCTAAAAATAGCTTCACCCATTTGTTCGAGTGTTTTGTTCTGTCGCTGGAGCAAGTCTATTTTATCATCCAAACTGCTTAAAACTTCGGCAATGTCTTTTTGTTCGGGAAGCGGCGGGAGAACTACATCAATTCCATTTAGAACCGGAACCGTTAGACTAGGAACAGCAGAGCCAACGTTCAATATTGTGAAATCAATTAATTTTAATTGATAAAATAAAAACTTAGGAAAAGCTTTGACTTTGTTAATGTAAGTCCAAAACAATGTATCTACAGTCCAAAATGGCTCATCTACATAATAAATATTATTTAAAGAACCTTTTCGCGGAATTAAAATAGATTCTTCACTGTATAATTCATCATCTACATAACGCATAATTCCGCCAGTCCCATAACAAGGCACTAAACCATTCTGAAGTTTCTTATGGTCTTTTCCATACCTCACTTCTAAAATGTCGCCAAGAACAGATTCTTTCCATTCAGCCATTAGCTTTAACCTTTTCCAAATTAGCTTTAATCCTCTCATTCAAAACTGCTTCTTCTGTTAACTGTTCTTCAAACTCCGCTTTCAGTTGAATAAAACGCTCATTAAAATCAAAATCATCATCTTCTTCTGCTAAGCCTACATAACGCCCAGGGGTTAGGACATAATCCAGCTCTTTAACTCGTTCAATATTGGCGGCATTGCAAAAGCCTTTTACATCTTCATAATCACCTTCTGGATTACGCCAGTTATGATAGATATCCGCTATAGTTTGAATATCATCCTCTGACAACTCACGGGTACGACGATTTATTAGATGCCCCATATTTCTGGCATCTATGAACAAGATTTCTCCCGTGCGGTTTCGATATTTTCCATTACTGCGATTACGGCTCATAAACCATAAAGATGCTGGTATTTGCGTATTTAAAAACAGCTTAGCAGGTAAATTAACAATACAATCCACCAGTCCAGCATCAACCAATGCTTTTCTTATTTCACCTTCACCTGATGTCTTTGAGGTCAAAGACCCTTTAGCCAATACAAATCCAGCTTGTCCACTTGGCGCTAGGTGATACATAAAATGCTGTATCCATGCGTAGTTAGCATTACCAATAGGCGGCGTACCATATTGCCAACGTCCATCTTTACGCAGTAAATCACCACTCCAATCACTCACATTAAAAGGTGGGTTAGCAATGATGTAATCAACTTTTGTATCTTTATGAGCATTATTCAAAAAAGAACCTTCGTTATTCCATTTAACCTGTGAGCTATCAATGCCGCGTATAGCAAGGTTCATTTTTGCTAATCGCCATGTGGTCTGATTACTTTCTTGCCCGTAAATAGAAATGTCATTAATTTTACCTTGGTGATCAGCAACAAATTTTTCTGATTGCACAAACATACCGCCCGAACCACAGCAAGGATCAAGTACGCGACCGTTGAAAGGCTCTAACATTTCTACCAATAGCTCAACAACACTTCTTGGTGTATAGAACTGCCCACCTTTTTTGCCTTCTGCTAATGCAAATTCACCAAGAAAAAATTCAAAAACATGACCTAATATATCGGCACTGCGAGACCTGGCATCCCCTAAAGCAATATTGCTAATCAAATCAATTAATTCACCCAAGCTTGTTGGGTCAAGGTTTTGTCTGGCATAGACTTTAGGCAACACCCCTTTTAATGAGGTGTTTTCTTTTTCAATGGCATCCATTGCCCCATCGACCGTTTTCCCAATAGTAGGCTGCTTAGCATTACCCTGTAAAAAAGCCCATCGTGCTTCTTGAGGCACAAAAAACACATTCTCCGCTTTATATTCATCTTTGTCTTCAGGATCAGCTCCCGCAAGCTCACCTTCACCTGCTTTTAACTTTGCATATAACTCTTCAAAAGCATCTGATATATATTTAAGAAAAATCAGCCCCAATACAACATGCTTGTATTCTGCGGCATCAATATTTTTTCGGAGCTTATCAGCCGATTTCCAGAGCTGTTTTTCGAGGGATTCTTCTTGTACATCTTTCTTTTTTGCCATTTAATTACGTCCTCTTTACCTATCTTGATGCTGCCGCTTCTGATGATGATGCTGCGAAGCATCACTTAATTTACCAAGCTGCACTAAACTCATCACCGTGGCACCGACAACAACAAGAAATACGCCCAAATCAAAAGCGATGGCACTGGCGACTTCAAACTTGCCAACAACCGGCCATGTAATGTAGGTAAAAGTAGTGCTAAGGAAAGGGTAGCCCAGCCCCATTGAAACCAAACCAGTGACCGTAGCAATTAATAAGCCTACGCCTATCACCCAATGCATATCAATTTTTAGACGCTCACCCGTCCAGGCGATACCATTGGCTAAATATTGTACGGTTAGAGCGACGGCAGCAATTAAACCCGCGATAAAACCACCGCCGGGTAAGTTGTGCCCACGAATAAAAATAAACACTGCCACCATCAACATCAAAGGGAATAATAAACGCGTTAAGGTTTGCATGATGACTGGATGATTATCCTCATTCCAGCTCAAACCTTTTTCATCATGGGCGGGAGCATGTAACTTCAAGCCTTGTAATAAGGCAACAATCCCTAAACCAGCCAGTGCTAAAACCACGATCTCACCTAACGTATCTGTACCTCGAAAATCGACCAGAATGACATTTACGACATTGGTTCCGCCGCCACCGGGTACCGAATTAGCCAGGAAGAATTCAGAAATTGGCGCATAATCCCGCGTTAAAACACCCATCGTTAAAATCATCACGCCGACACCCGACAGCACTGAAACCAGAACATCTCGACTGATGCGTAAGCGACCGATTTCTTTAGGGCTGGTTTGTGGCAAAAAGTACAGTGCCAGCAATAACAACACAATGGTGACGATTTCGACAGAAAGCTGTGTTAAAGCCAGATCCGGGGCAGAGAATTTCACAAAAATTAAAGCGACAATTAAGCCCACAACACCAATCATCACCACTGCAACCAGGCGTTGTTGATGTGATTGCTGATGTGAAGTCAACACAGTCATAATGCTGGCAACAATTAACACAAAGGCCGCCAGTAAACTCACACCATCAACCGGCATCAGTGATCGATGACCCAATATAGGCGCTGACACAGACATAAAACCAATCACACCCGCAACACAAGCTGTACCAATAATCCAGGCAATAGCATTTTGTAAAGAGCCTTTATCAAAAGCACGGGTGACGGACGTGGCCAGCTTATTAATACCATTTAAAACAAAGTGATAAATAATACGCGCATCTAAATGTGCAATTTTATGATCATGCCAGGCAAACAAACGTTCACGGAAAATATAAACCACTACCCCTAAAGCCAAAGCTATAGCACTCATCATTAAGGGCAAATTAAAACCATGCCAGATTGCCAGGCTATATTCAGGTGGCGCAGTCTGTAAACTACCTGCGACCGCCACCGCCAAAATAGGCGAAACCACAATCATTGGAATAATACCAACGGCCAAACAAAGGATAACCAGCAAATCGACCGGAATTTTCATAAAACGAGGAGGTTCATGCGGTGTTTTAGGTAAATCAATCGGTTCGCCATTAAAAAACACATCATGAATAAAGCGCAATGAATAAGCCACCGCAAAAACCGCTGCCACAGTAACTAAAACAGGCACGACCCAGACCAAAGGTGTTGCATGTGTTGCCAACAGCGCCTGTTCAAAAAACATTTCTTTGCTTAAAAACCCATTTAACAGGGGAACACCTGCCATTGCAGCGGCAGCGATCATCGCTAATAGGGCAGTATGTGGCATGTACTTAAGCAAACCGTTAAGCCTGCGCATGTCGCGTGTTCCGGTTTCATGATCGATAATGCCTGCCACCATAAACAAGGACGCTTTAAACGTGGCATGGTTGATAATATGAAAAATCGCTGCAACTGCGGCCATGTGTGTGCCAAAACCAAACAACAAGGTAATCAAACCTAAATGACTAATGGTGGAATACGCCAGTAAACCTTTAATGTCATGTTTAAATAACGCCATATACGCGCCAAGTAACAGGGTAATAAGACCGGCACCACCCACGATCCAGCTCCATTCAGGGGTGCCGGACAAAACCGGAAAAAATCGGGCTAACAGAAAAATGCCGGCTTTTACCATGGTGGCAGAATGCAAATAAGCTGAAACTGGGGTCGGCGCTGCCATCGCATGCGGCAACCAGAAATGAAATGGGAACTGTGCTGATTTGGTGAAAACACCGAGAAGAATAAGCACAAGAATTGGCATATACAGTTCATGTGAACGTACCAGATCACCTGCGGCTAATACTTCGCTAAGATTATAACTACCGACGACATTACCCAGCATAAGTACACCGGCCAGTAATGCCAAACCGCCGCCACCGGTAATAACCAGTGCCATAATAGAACCATCTCGGGCATCTTTACGGTGCTGCCAATAACTGATCAACAAAAAGGAAGAAAGCGAAGTCAGCTCCCAGAAAACCACCAGTTGTATCAGATTTTCGGAAAGCACAATACCGAGCATTGAGCCCATAAACATCAGTAGATATGCAAAAAATCGCCCCATGCAATCTTTTGCCGCCAGGTAATAACGTGCGTAAATAATGACTAATAGACCAATACCCAATATAAGAATGGCAAATAACAGTGCCAGCCCATCCAGACGAAAGGCAAACTCAAGGCCAATTGCCGGTATCCACGTCCAGCTCTGAATTAAGGTTTCACCGGCAAATACCAGCGCCATAGAAGGCGTTAAAAAAGCCAGGGCTAATATTGTTGTCGCCACTGCAACCCAGGCTGAAGCCAGTCGACTAAAAGAAGCAGCCCATGCGGCAAAAATAGCCGCCACAAAAGGCAGCAAAGCGACGATTGGCAAATTAGATGTTAACAATGTCATGTTAATTAATTACTAATTACTAATTATTAATTACTAGTTCATGGTTGTTATTTGTTTTGTGCATAATAATTACCCACTGTGGTTTGTTGTGTTTTATTGTTTTTTGGTTTTGATTTTGGTTTTGGTTTTTAATTAGTAATTAGTAATTAGTAATTAGTAATTAGTAATTAGTAATTGCTATTACTCTCTGGCAAACAATGTTTCGCGAGCAGCTTCCATTACTACGGAAACAACAGGGTGGGTCACCCTGCGCTCGACGGATATGGCATAGAAATGCTCTTTCACCTCATCAACCCGACCTATCGCAATCACTTGATGCTGGCGCTCCACCTCATTCTCGATGGCTGCGGGCGCGGTAAATATTCCTGCACCTTCCTGGCCAAACGCCTTCATCAACGCACTGTCATCAAACTCAGCAATCACCCGTGGATGCAGACGGTGTTTGTCCAGCCACTGGTCAATGCCTGAACGCAACTGGGTACCACTGCTAGGCAATAATAGCGGTGCGCCATCCAGGCAGTGAGGAAAGTTACCACTTAACTTTTTTACCAGATTTTCTGTGGCAAAAAAGCTGACCGCACATTCACCGAGTTTGTGGCTAAATCCCCGTGTACTGACCGTGGAAGGAATAGGACGGTCTGCCAATACCAGATCAAGGCGGTGTACAGCCAGCTCTGCCAACAGCATATCGAGACTCGCCTCACGGCAGGTCATGCGCACCGCTTCCGGCATCTGCAGCGCGGGCTCAAGGATACGGTGGGCGATGGACTTGGGTAGCACATCGACCACGCCGACACGAAACTGCTGGGGTCGGCCTTCTGGCAACTGATGAATTATTTCTTCCATCTCGCCACCAAGCGAGAAGATTTCATCTGCATAACTTAATACCAGCCGCCCGGTCTCGGTAAGCTCAAGGTTACGTCCGACCCGGGCAAATAGCGTTACCCCAAGATGCTCCTCCAGCAGGCTAAGTTGCCCGCTGATGGTTTGCGGAGTCAAATGTAGTCGCTCACTGGCACGGGCAACACCGCCTTCTCTGGCCACTGCCCAGAAATAGTGTAGATGCTTATAGTTAACCATCACCCCTCCATCATTCGTAAATTACGAATATTATAGCAATAATAATCGACTTTTCAATGCAATCAAAGCCACCTACCATGTCAGCTATCCAAACAGCTTGACAAACAGTAATCGCATAACAACGGAGAAACCTATGCAAATTTACATACAGGCTCGCCAATTTTCCCTGACGGATGCTTTGCGCAGCCATGCTGAACGACGGCTATACACCGCCCTGGCCTGCTGCAATGACCACATTCAAAAAATTGTAATGATGCTGTCCGATATCAACGGTCCTCGCGGTGGCTCAGATAAACACTGCCATTTGCAGATTGTACTGGCAGGTCTGCCTGACATAATAATCGAAGATACCGAATCCGACATGTATATCGCCATCGACCGTGCAACTGACCGAGCCGGGCGAACTCTGGTACGAAAAATTGAGCGACAACAATCACGACTCAAACAAGGTCGACCACCAATAATAGAACCATTAGACTAAACCACTTATAAAAAATAGAGAGATTATTTATGAATAACCCAACCATACTAACTTCGAGCCACAGCCAAAGTGCCACACTCGCTACCAACAAAGTCATTCGCAACACCTATACCCTGCTGTCTATGACACTACTGTTTAGCGCACTAACTGCTGGCGTTTCAATGACACTAAACCTGCCCCATCCAGGTCTGTTGCTAACACTAGTCGGTTACTTTGGACTGCTGTTTGCCACTGCTAAATTTCGCAATAGCAGCCTGGGGCTGATTTTTGTATTTGCTCTGACCGGCTTTATGGGTTACACCATGGGACCCATTATCAACAGCTACCTGGCCATGGCCAACGGCGGACAGGTTGTGATGACAGCAATGGGCGGCACTGGCGCGATATTCCTTGCTCTGTCCGGTTACGCACTGACCAGCCGCAAGGACTTCAGCTTTATGGGTGGTTTCCTGGTAGCAGGTATTCTAGTCGCCTTCATGGCAGGGCTAGGCGCGGTATTTTTCGAGATGCCCGGTCTATCGTTAGCGGTTTCTGCTATGTTTGTACTACTGATGGCAGGCTTAATTCTGTATCAGACCAGTGAAATTATCCACGGCGGTGAAACCAACTACATCATGGCAACCGTCACCCTGTTTGTTGCCATATTTAATCTATTCACCAGTCTGCTGCACCTGCTTGGTTTTATGAATAGCGGCGAATAACCGCATACTCTAATTCCTACATTTTGCGCCCCAGTCTGCCAGTTGTGAACGCCTGGTTACAAGAAATTACACTTGAAGACGCGATAAAAAGCTATTTTAGCCGCTTAATTATGTGCTCTGGCTCCTTCTTAACGTAAACATCTTGTTTCCTTTGCGTCTTTTGCGGCAATATAACCTTTAAGCAATAAAGTTTGTATGCAGACAGGCAAGCGTCTTAGAAAGAATTAGGACATAGAATGCATAAAATCATGCCAACCATGAGGTATTTGATATGACCGCCCTGACCACTCTTGACGAACTTAAACAGCACATCACCCTGCTAGCCAGTGTAGAAGAATCTGAAGCGCCGTTCATCAGTTGCTATCTTAACCTTGAAGATGGCACAGATAGCTGGCGTGAAACACTAAACGAGCGCACACTTGTATTACGGCGAATCCTTAAAGGTGACGACCTTGATGACTTCGAATACGCACTGAACAAAATCGAAAGCTGGCTGGCCAGCAATCTGCACCCCGAAACAAAAGGCGTTGCTATTTTTGTACGTGGCATCTTTGGCGGAGCCTTCATGCTACCGATGCAATTTGCAGCCCCACTGCCCAACTGGATTGCAGTCTACCCAACGCCTAACATTTATCACCTGGTAGAACTCAAGGATAACTACGACCGTTATATTGTCTTGCTCGCCATGCCAGACTGGGTTCGCATTCTCGAAGTAAACCTGGGGGCTGCCACCACTGCTGCCTGGCTCAATAATGCTGAATTACGCCAGCGTGCTATGACTAACATGGGTTCAGGATGGAGTCGCCCCCACTATCAGGTGAACCAGTCACATCGTGGCGATAAATTTCTGCGTGAAAAAATCGCCGTACTGGAAAAATTAATGAGCACTGGCGGGCATAGCCATCTTATCCTGGCTGGCGATCCCGAAATCACCCAACGCCTTCGTCGCGCCTTGCCCGAAAAGCTGACCGCAAGACTGGTTGATGTCATCCCTGCCGCAAAATGCGACAGTCAGGCTGATGTGGTAATGGCAACTCTGTCCAGCTTTATCGAATACGAAGAACAGGAATCGCGAACCATTGCCGAACGCCTCATAGAAGGACTGCGTAACCACAACCTGGCAGTCGTCGGCACGGCAAACACACTCGATACGCTACGCCTGGGTGAAGTGGATACACTGGTCATAGTCAGCAGCTATCAACCCGACCCTGGCTGGAGCTGCACACACTGCTATGCCATCGGCACCGAAATCCCCGAGACATCAATCTGCCCACAATGCGAGCACTCCAAAGTGAGGCCTGTTGATCTCAGAGAGGCACTGCTACGCCTGGCCGGTCAGCATGAATGCGCAATAGAAGTAGTAGAACAGTCTGATGCATTGATGTCACTAGGTGGCATTGGCTGCCTGCTGCGCACCCGCCTCGATACGCGGATCAATTTCCAAACCAGACAAACAGCTGCCTCTGGTTAAAGCGCAGTTATGTTCGCTATCTACAATGTTGAAGGGCGATACTTCAGAGATAATCTGGAGCAATTGCACAAGATACGGCAAACATCTGCCTTAAAAAAGGATTCACTAGCCTCGGACAACAAGCCTGTTAGCCACACCAACACCGAGCACTCATCTTCACACAAAGCCCGTCAGGCTTACCGTGAAGTAATCAATGCCACAGAACAGGAAAACATTGTACATGCCCATCAACTAATGAGTCACCCGGTCGATACAGTGCAACTGACACTGGATATAGTGTCTGCCTGGAAATATTTGCATGAAAAGCACCACCACCAGCTACCGGTTCTGGACAATCAACAGCGGATCGTGGGCATGCTCTCAGAGCGCCACCTGCTACACTTCCTGGTCGTAGAAAACGAGCAACTGCGTTATGTCCGTGGCAAAACCGTGGCAGATGTGATGTCAACAGATGTGATAACAGCGGATCCGCTATCAGATATGCGGCTCATCTCAAACGTCATGTTAGACTACCGCCTTAGTGCTCTGCCTATTGTTGATGAACACAATACCTTAATCGGGCTGGTATCGCGCAGTGACATTTTGCGTGCGGTTGCCCAAAATACGCATTTAAACTTATGGCTGTGACAATACAGGCATGGTCATTTATACACTAAAAGCATGCCATCATTAGCTCGTAAATAACGAACAATAGAACAAGTATAATCGACTTTTCTTTCCCGTTAGATTCACTTAGTATTCGCGCCACAAAAAACAATACCCGCAAAATAGAATTTCCGCTTTGCCACTCTCCCGCCTGGGAACACGTGCATTAGCAATTCGTAATTCGTAATTAGAAATTAACAAACGGAGCAACAACCATGACTCTCCCATTCTTTGGTCGATCCATGACTATTCGATTATCGGGATTTATTCTGCTGGCAACCGTCCTGTCAGCTTGTGCCCAGCCGCCTTACCACAATCTAAATAATGAGCAACTGAAAGTTATGGTCGAACAAGGCACACCGGTTTATGACATACGCCGCGCAGAAGAATGGCGTGAAACCGGTGTCGTTGCAAACAGCCAGCTGCTCACCTTTGTTGATGCTGGCGGGCGCGTGTTACCCGATTTTATGCACCGTTTCACCGCTGCTATCGGCAAGAATGATCCAGTTATCCTGATCTGTCGTACTGGCAACCGCACTGGCACACTGGCACGCCACCTGGTCGAACAAATGGGTTACACACGGGTGTATAATGTTCGTAATGGCATTACTCACTGGATTGGAACTAATCAACCGGTAACACGCCTTTAATTAATGGTTAATTATTAATGGTTAATTATTAATGAGCAGTGCCACATGGATGTGGCGTTTACGAACCAAAGGACGGAAAAACAAAACAATAACCACATTAACCATTAACCATTAACCATTAACCATTAACCATTAACCATTAACCTATGAGCAATTCCCCAGACATAAGCACACACAAGTCACCTGAACATAAACCACGGCCAATGATTGACCTTCTGGTCAGCATTGTTATTCCCTCCGTTATTCTGATGAAATTCAGTGGCGATGATGCCCTTGGTGCAACTACCGCACTGATCACAGCACTGGCTTTCCCGCTGGGCTGGGGACTGTTCGAGAGAATCAAATACCGGAAAAACAATTTTATTGCGCTACTGGGTTTAATCAGTGTCTTGCTTACCGGCGGCATTGGTCTGCTGGAACTGGATACACAGTGGCTGGCAGTTAAAGAGGCTGCCATACCAGGACTGATTGGCATCGCGGTACTAGTCTCCACGCGCACCCGCTACCCGCTGATCAAAACACTGCTGTATAATCCGACGATAATGAATGTCGACAAAATCAAGCAAAAGCTTGAAGAACTCGGCAACACCATCGCCTTCGAAAGCCGCCTGCTAAAAGCCACTTACCTGTTGAGCAGCACTTTTTTCTTTTCCGCTACCATGAACTACATCCTTGCGCGCTGGATCGTTACCAGCCCGGCAGGTAGCACTGCTTTCAACGAAGAACTCGGACGACTAACCCTGCTCAGCTATCCAGTCATTGCTGTCCCCTCGATGCTGATGATGATGGCTATCTTTTATTATTTATGGCGCACTATCCATGGCATGACCGGGCTTAAGCTGGAAGAGATACTCCACCATGAAATGAAACAAAACAAGGTGTCGAATTGAACCACAGCAGTCAGTCTGCCTGCTGTGGTGACAATTTCTGTTTACAACCAGGTAACGCTAAAAAACACCTTCTATGATTTTACTACCAACACCGGAATTACTGGAGAATCTGTACTGGATCACACTATTTGCCGTTATTGTCTCCTCAGCCTCAGCGGTGTTGATGGCGGGATTTAAGCAGTTTGACCTGTTTGGTGTCATCATCATTGCTATTGCAACGGGATTAGGTGGCGGTTCACTTCGAGATATGCTGCTGGACAGAAACGTATTCTGGATTCACGACCAGATGTTCTTTATTGCATCACTAGGTAGCGCTATCGCTGTTTTTCTGGCGGCTCGACTGATAATTATCCCCCAGCGATTATTTTTAATTCCCGATGCCGCAGGCCTGGCCACCTTCGCCATTGCCGGCACACTGGTCTCGCTAATGATGGATATCCCCTGGTTAGTTGCCAGTTTTATGGGAGTAATGACCGGCACCATGGGCGGCATTTTCCGCGACGTGCTGAGCAATGAACCGCCCATTGTATTTCACAGTCCGCTCTATGCCACAGTATCGTGGGCTGGATCACTGTTATTTATCGGCCTGCTACAACTAAATCTAGATATCACACTAGCCGCTATTATAGCCGGACTAAGTATTTTCAGTGCCCGCCTGCTGGCTCTTTATTACAACATTAATTTACCCCGATTTCGCTTTAAATCCAGCCCATAGGTTGGAATAAAACGCAAAACCCCACAAATATCACCGATGTCTATGTTTGGGGGCGTACCCAATGACGGTAAAAGTCTTAACTTACTGGCATTGGGGTCGTACCTCAACATGCGAATGCTTACTGCTAAACGATAAACATGGCAACACAAATAACACTGCAACAACGCATAAGTACACTGGTCTCAACATCTCTGTTCGAGCGCTCGATCATCGGCCTCATTCTGCTCAACGCACTGATTCCTGGACTGGAAACCAGTGCCGCCATGGAAACACAGCCTTTTGCCTGGATGTATTTCGTCAGTTTCGTGGTCATGGGCACCTTTGTCATCATCAACCTGTTTATTGCGGTGGTCATCAATAATCTGGAAGAAGCAAAAGCGGCACGTCTGGCAGAACTTCGTCAGCCCGTCTCACGCGACGAATTACTGAAGGAACTGGCAGATACACAACAGGCAATGACCCGTCTACGCTCGCGCATGGAAGGTATGGAATAACGATTGTTAATGGTTAATGGTTAATTACTCTTTGATATTGCACATATATTGCCCACACGCCAACACTTAACGAAAAAAAACGAGCAATAACAAATACAAAACAAAAAACCAGAGAAAATTAACAATTAACCATTATAAGCCTGATTCATGGCATACTTGCATTTTTTAATGTAACTAAAAAAGCATTCCTTATGAAGCTGGATAATACCGAAATCATCAAACAAAGCCTGCAACGGCACCACCTGTTCTCAAAGCTGACTGAATTACAACTTGACAGAGTTTACCAATACAGTCAGATTCATAAATTAAGTGAAGGTCAACGACTGTTTAATCAGGCCGATAAAGTCACCTCTTTTTACATGGTACTAAGCGGTAAAATCAAACTTTTTCGCATATCTCCGGACGGTCAGGAAAAAATTATTGAAATTGTAAAACCCGGTGAAGTCTTTGCGGAAGCACTTATGTTCACTAACCAGACCGATTACCCGGTAAGTTCAGCCGCACTTTCCGATACCATCATTATTAGTATTAACGCGAAAAATTTCCAGGAAATGCTCTGGGACTCGACAGCAACCTGCTTACTTCTGTTAGGCGATATGAGCTTTCGATTAAGAAAAATGGTTAATGAAATTGATACCTTAACATTGCATACGGGCACCTGCCGTGTTGCCTCTTATCTAATACAGGAAATGTCCGAAGGCAAAAACAACTTTAAACTGGATACGGCTAAAAATGTTATCGCAGCAAGGTTATCAGTCAAACCAGAAACATTCTCGCGCATCATCAAAAGCCTGAAAAACCAGGGCATTCTAACCATTGAGGGTAATTGTGTAACAATTCACGATATAGATGCTTTAAAACAACATAGCCTGGTTTAACATGGTTTTCTTTTTACATGGATATTCAGGATAAAAAATGCGGTTTATCCATGTAAGTTATTTTGTAACTATTCAGCACGAAGCACACGAAGATTTACATTAGACGCTAATAATAGCCCGTAGAAAATTGCTTCGTGCAAAGGTTTTTATTTCAACATTTTTTGCTGCCGTTTATTTGCCATACCGATACGCGTCACCTTGCTTTTCTTATTAATCAATAATTCAAACGATGCCTTTTCAGCTGTGCGCTGATAATCAGCACTCATGGTTTCAAATAACTCGGCCTCATCAATATCATTTCTATTTTTTATACTTTTAAATAACAATATAAACAAACGCTGCAACGATATTTTCCATGTGCTGCCCGCCGCATGATAAAGCACGTCGCTTAGCTGCATAAAATGTTCAAAAGGCGAGTCATTTAAAATTAGTGGCATGGTGTTTTTAAATCGTCCTGAATTAGCAATCATATCCCAGTAACGGGCAAAACGATTAACACGTTGCATGGTGTCAAAATCTATGTCTCGTGTCCGTAAAATATTATAAGGCGGTTCCGGGTTATAACGAAATTGGTATTTTTCATTGTGGCGATTTAACGGCACACCACGTAAACGTTTTAGTATTCCAAGCTGTATTTCATGTGGGCTTAAACGAACCAGCTGATCAAAACTTTTTGCAAAGTTAGACAAGGTATCTGAAGGTAAACCAAAAATTAAATCCGCATGAATATAAGCATGTGAGCTTTCTCGCAACCAGCGTAGGTTTTCACAGGTCTTTTTATTATTCTGCTTGCGACTGATTAGCGCCTGAATTTTTTCGTCAAATGTTTGCACTCCAATTTCAAACTGTAAGGCATGTTCCGGATACTTTTGAATAATCGCTTTTAATTTATCAGCCAGGTTATCAGGTACAACTTCAAAGTGCAGGTATAAATCATCCGTCATACGTTCAAGAAAAAACTCAAGAATGGTTATGCTACTACTGACTTTTAAATTAAAGGTGCGATCAATAAATTTAAAATTACGTGTACCACGTTGATACAATTTATCCATCTCATCAAGAAACTTCTTTAATTCGAATGGTTTCGATGTTTTATCCAGCGAGGACAAACAAAACTCGCACTTAAATGGACAACCACGTGAGGCTTCAACGTAGATCAAGCGATTTTTAATATCATCATCGCTGTAGTATTGATAGGGTAACTGTAATTGATCGAGTGGTAATTCATCACTTTGAATCTCTCGTGCAAGCGGCTTGTTGCCAGATAAAATCAACTGACAGAGTTCAGCAAAACTTTTTTCCGCTGCGCCCATAACCACATAATCGGCAACATCTGCAACTGCAGGTTTATCGGGTAAAAAACTGACTTCCGGCCCACCGAGAACAATGATAGTTTCAGGTGATATCTGCTTTAATAATGCGACGGTTTTCGAGACTTCTGCGACGTTCCAGATGTAAACACCAAAACCGATAATTTTTGGTCGGTGTTTTAACAGTTTTTCTGCAATATCAATAGGGCGCTGTTGAATAGTAAATTCTTCGATACAGGTAGAGGATTGCAACTCACCAAGGTTTGCATATAAATATCGTAGACCGAAAGCGGTATGCAGGTAACGTGAATTTAGTGTGGTTAGTACAATTTGGTGTTTGGATGCCTGTTGCATAACCAGGCATTATACCAGTGAAAAAATAAGATGACGTGTATTAGCAATCTGACAAAGCGTGTCAGATATACTCATAGAAAAAATGACTGTTTACGGTCATTAGCGGGCATTCAAAATCAAAAGCAATAGTCCGCGAAGGTAGCTCCTGCGCTCCATGCGCCCGATAAGTGTCGAAATCAGACATTCCATATCTGACACTGCCTGTCAGATAAAAGGGTTAAACAATAAACTTACCCTTCTCACGCAAATGATTTTCCATCAGCTCAATTTCTCGCGCCCCGGAATAATAAATATCCGAATCAACAGTGTAATCCAAACTCATATTACGGCCTTCATAATCCACCTTATTCAAAATACTTTTAACCGCATTCACATGAGCACGGTGTTTTTCATTACTGCGAATCACAGCCCATGGACTGGTATGGCTATGCGTCTGCTTCAGCATCTGGTATTTCATCTCGGTAAACTCATCCCACCTTTCCTGCATTTGCACGTCAATTTCAGACAGTTTCCATTTTTTCAGCTGGTTGGTTTCTCTCTCGTTAAAACGTTTTGCCTGCACATCTTTAGAAACTGAAAAATAAATCTTGTGGAAAATAATGCCATGTTCAACTAAATCATCCTCAAACTGCGACACCGTTTTCATAAAGGTGCTGTATTGTTTCTGTGTACAAAAATCAAAGATGGGCTCAACCATGGCACGGTTGTACCAGCTTCGGTCAAACAGCACTATTTCACCGCCGCGGGGAAACTGTTCAACATAACGCTGGAAATACCACTGGCTCTGTTGCACGTCGGACGGTTTACCCAGCGCCACTACCCGATAATGCTTTTCATTCATATAACGCGTAATGCGGCGAATGCTACCGCCCTTGCCTGCGGCATCACGTCCTTCAACCAGAATAATCATTTTTTGCTGATGAGCTTCCAGGTGTTCCTGCAATTTAATAAGCTCGGCCTGATAAGGCCTTAAATATATATCGTCAAGATAGCGACTATATCGCCGATAGATCAGTTGCTTAAAATCCTCGTCACCCTGTTCTGAGGTAGATGCTAATTTTTCTAAAAAGACCTTATATTCCATTTTTAACCCACCTTTACTAATTACTAATTACTAATTAAAAATCAAAACCAAAATCAACTAAACACAAGAATAAGCAACTGTAGGTAGTTATTATACACAACAATAACAACAGCCATAAACCCGTAATTGGTAATTGGTAATTAGTAATTAGTAATTAATAAGTTGCTTTCAGCCCCAAAAAACAGGAAAATACACGGCTAAATTTTAGCGCATGTTTAACACATAACATGCACCATTTATTAATTATTTTAACTATAGTTCTGAGGAAATCCCATGAAATTAATTCTTTTAGGCGCACCGGGCGCTGGCAAAGGTACTGTTGCAAAATTACTGACCAAACTTGACGGTTCTGTTCAAATTTCTACCGGTGACATTTTACGTGGCGCAGTGGCTGCTGGCACCGAACTGGGCAAACAGGCTGAAGCCGCAATGAAAGCCGGCGACCTGGTATCTGATGATTTAATTATGGGTATTATGGAAGAGCGCCTTAAAGAAGATGACTGTAAAGCCGGTTACCTGTTAGACGGTTTTCCACGCACCATCCCACAGGCAGAAGCACTGAAAGTATTACTCGATAAAATGGGTGAAAAACTGGATTGTGCCGTTGAAATCGACGTACCACGTGACGTTATCCTTGATCGTTTAACCACTCGCCGTACCTGTACCGGCTGTGGTGAAATATACAACATTAAATCTAATCCACCAAAAGTTGAAGGCGTATGTGACAAGTGTGGAGAACCTGTTGTTCAACGTGATGACGAAACTGAGGAAGCGATCAGCAACCGTCTGAATGTATACAACGAACAAACTGCACCTTTAGTTGGTTTCTATCAGGGCGAAGGTTTGCTGCTTTCAGTTAATGCAACCTCTTCTGATGCGGTCATTAACGCAATTAAGGCAAAACTAGCTTAGTCTTAACCTTAAAAAATCAACACAAGGTTGGGGGTGCCCCACCCCGGCCTTGTGCTAATTTCAGCCAACTGCATACAAATCAAAATGATGCACTACCTTGTTACGACCCAAACCCTTGGCTTTGTATAGTGAGGCATCGGCATAGGATAGAGCCTCTTCCGGCGGGATATTGCGGTTAAAATGAGAAACCCCGAATGAACAGGTTATATGGATTATTTCTTTAGTATTAATTTCAAAAACCTCTTTTTCAACACTTAACCTGACGCGCTCTATAACATCGTTTGCTTCAAAGGAATTAATCTCTGGCAGACAAAATATAAATTCCTCGCCGCCAAATCGGGAAACAACATCATGCTCCCTGATAGAGTCCCGAAAAACATTGGCTACCTGTGAAAGCACTTTATCGCCAGCCTCATGCCCATAGCTGTCATTCACTTTTTTGAAATAATCAATATCTGCAATAGCGATGGATGATGTTGTATTGGAGCGCTTAATACGATTTTCTTCCATTAAAAGCATCTGCTGAAATGCACGACGATTAGGCAACCCGGTTAAAAAATCAATATTACCTAAAGACTCGGCACTGTCTTTAGCCAGCAAGGTTAACACCTCAAAAAAATCACCTTGCAGATCAACAAATTGCTGGTAACGCTGAAGACTAATTTCATCAGCATTCATCAGTATTTTAATGAGCTCAAAAACTTTTATATGCATATCCCTGTGCAGCACACCTAGTTTCTTAAAGACAGCATCTTCTGTCAGTATTGCATTCGTAACGCTGTAATACCATCGACCAAACTGACATCGCCTGTAGGACTCCCCTTCTGGACACAAATGCAACGCATCCACATCGTTACAGACCAGCGCCTTGTTAACATTGGACAACCAGTCAAGATGAGTAGTAACAGCCACTTCCAGCGAATCGGTCAATGATTCAAGTTCCATACGACTCAGTTGCTGTGTTAACTCAGAATACATACCCTAACCCTCGGCTGCCTTTCGTAATTCGTAATTCGTAATTCGTAATTGACCCACCTAGTATTTAACAAAGCCGCTATCACCTTGATCCATGTCGCCTTGATTCATATCATAGGCAAACCCCTCCGCTTTGTTTACTCCATCCTTTGGTCCGTAACCGGCACGTCCTTGTGCCACTACTGCGGCATTATCACGCCTGTTTGTTTGCTGAGCTATGCTTCGTAATTTTGTTCCTGCTGAACGTGACTCTCTACGCTCTTGCGGTTTTATCGCATCACCCCCTTCCTCCAGGGTAAAAAAGCTCATTGCCTCGCGTTGATTAGCCACCTGAGCAGACAGTTCTTCTGCAGAACTGGCCAGTTCTTCAGCTGAAGCTGCAGATTGCTGCACCACCTGATCAAGTTGCTGCAGTGCTGTATTGATTTCTCCTGAGCCTACATCCTGCTCTCTTGATGCCACACTGATTTCCTGTACCAGTTCGGCCGTTTTCTGAATGTCCGGCACCAGCTTGAGGAGTTTATCGCCCGCCTGCTCGGCTAGCGTAACCGTGCTGCCCGACAACTCTCCAATTTCACCGGCTGCTATCTGACTACGTTCTGCCAGTTTGCGCACTTCGGCTGCCACTACGGCAAAACCTTTGCCGTGCTCACCTGCTCGTGCGGCTTCAATCGCTGCATTCAGCGCTAATAGATTGGTCTGTCTGGCAATTTCTTCGATAATTGAGATTTTTCCAGCAATGTCTTTCATCGCACCGACAGCCTGTATCACTGTCTGACCACTTTCTTCGGCATCACTTGCCGCCTTTTGTGCAATCTGCTCGGTCTGACTGGCATTGTCGGCACTCTGGCGTATGTTGGCGGACATTTGCTCCATAGAGGAGGAAATTTCTTCCAGTGATGCCGCCTGCTGCGATGAACCCTGACCAAGATCACTGGCAGCGCCATTAACCTGCGAGGCGGTATTGGCGCTATTATTGGTATTATTATTGACACTACCAATCACCGAAGTCAGACGTTCGATGGTGGTATTAACATCGTCTTTAAGCTGGGCAAAAACACCACTATATTCGGCTTCTATTTTCTGTGTAAGGTCGCCCTGTGCCAGTGAGCGTAACACTCTGACCACATCATCTATACTGGTGCTGGTACTCTCTAACACCTGATTAATACCTTCAGCCAGTTTTAGATAAAAGCCATCTTTTCCTGCCTTATTAATACGTTGCCTGAAATCACCAAGAGCCGCTGCGTCTACAATGCTGGCTACTTCATTTTCCACTTCTACTTCTGCGGTGCGATTTTCCCATTCCACCACAGTGCCAAGGCGCTCTCCCTGCTCTTCATTATTATTATCTGTAGACGCAGGGGCAGCAAACACCGGTGTGGCGGTGATTTCCATGGTCAGCTTGCCCATAGCCATGGTAACGTTATAGCTGTCTTTAAGGTCTGCCGGTATTACCTGCCCAGATGCCGAGTTCATATCAAAGCGGTTTATATTACAACCCATTAGTATGCTGACATTAAAATCAGTTAACACTTCTTTTAGCTCACTCTCCACCTCACAAAACATGTTTTGCAGAGATTCATTCATGTAGATAATATTATTGTTCGCATCAGCCATCATGACATTGGTAGAGGTGACATCCAGCGCTGTTTTAATACGACCTGATTCAATCGCCTGGTTACGTACTTCGGTCATGTCTTTATTAAGGCGGCTTTGCAGGTTTTTTAACTCTGCCATCAGTATGCCTAACTCGTCTTTACTATGAACTTCAATTACATTGTCGAACTTACCTGAACCGATTTTTTTAAACAGGTCATTGATAGCGCCAATCGGCTTAACGATACACATTACAATAAGACCTGCCAGCAATACCGCAATAATCACTACCAACAATGACAGCCCCATCTCCATAAACATGCGTGAGTTGTTGTGTTCAATACGATTATTTAGCAACACGGTCAGTTCTGTTGTTAAACTATCAAACAAGAGTACCGCCTTGTTGATTGTGTCGCTACCAGTATCAAAAAACGCAGCGGGTTCCATGCCATCATCCATCCCATCCGCATAAATAAGACCCTCGTTTGCGGCATCCAGAAATAACTGACCTGATGCTGCGAATGCACTCAAATTACCTGATAACAGCGATGCCAGCTCAGGATTATGTTTAATTACTGTCTCGACATTATGCTTGATAGTATTAATCTGATCGCTAAGCAGCGCCACACTAGTTTTGATATCGAATACCTGCTCTGAACTAAGCTCACCCTTTGCCAACAGGCCAGAACCTTTGCCACGTAAAATACCCATAGCATCCAGTACAGGGGGAATACGAACCACTATTACGTCCATCAAATAATAACTGTCCAGTTCTGTATCAAGGACTAGCTTGCTGGTATTTCCTATATGTATAATTTTGTCATTGATGTTATTTATCAAAACACTATGCTGTTTAAAACTTTGTGCCGCTTTCATATCTGCCGCAGTAGTGGCAAGTTGCGACCAGTCGGACTTAAAAGACTGCCACCGCTGATCCATATCCAGTGTTTCTCTCAGATCGGCATGGATGGTTTCAATAGCATCAATAGCCTTTGCTATATGCTGACGCTTTTGTGACAGTTTTTCCTGAAATGATTCATCACCATTGAGCAGTGCGTTTGTCATACCACGATGCTGCGCAACATTTGCCGCTAAACGCTGCAATGGTTTTATGTAGTCAATGCCATAAATTTTCAACGTATCGTTTGTAACTGTCTTATTTAACTCGGTGAACAGCAAAAACATTAATGTCACAATGGGGACAAGTAATGCGACTATAACAATACTGAGTTTATGAGAAATTTTGACATTTTTAACTATATTTAAACGCCGTACCAATGATATTCCAGCTGTGCTGCCTGGATTTTCTGCACCTGGGTTTTCTGTATTATCTACTATTAAGCTGCCCATTTTTTTTCCTGTATATTTGTTGTAGTAACAAAAGATTCACCTGCGCACTCAATCACTCTGAGCAATCATTCCAGGCAATCATCAAACGAGCCACCAGGCAGTGCTACTACACTGCTACCTGATTTCTCATTGATTTTTAAATTCGCAAATTCCTGCTTTCCAGCCCTTCAGTCAGGTGCACTATCATTTCACGTGCCAATATAAACAGTAGAGTTTCCATCTCATCCATGTATTCGGATGCTTCTGCCAGGTAATCTGAAAGCAAATTTAAATCTAAATACGTCATCTTATCCCCCAATTCAGTAATTAATATTTATTTTAGCTTTATTTGATTTAAATCAACTTAAACACAGGTTGAGTATCGACAATAATGTCTAGAACTATAGAAAAAAAGCAAATAAAAGACAATTATGTCTTTTATTGTACGCACCATGCGCTGGTGGTGATGTGATAACGGCTTCGTTGCGAGTCGATATCCAACTCGTTTTGTATTATTATGAGTGATATATTTATTTTATTAATATACGGTTATTAATATCGCAACTAAAAATAAATTGCCTGGAACAATTTGTCATGCAGGCTCTGAAGGGGTAAGCCTCATGTGATGAGACATAAAAAAGTAACACTGAAAACATATTTTACGATATTTGAGTCTACTTACCGGGGACAGCATATCTATATGATATGCCGGTCAGGTTCCTGATGACTGACAAATCAATACCCTTACATTGCTGTTAAAAGGAAAACATAAGCAGGTATGAAATGCCATGAAAATTAAAGACATAAATGTATGCTTGAGACTCGGAGAAGAACGTAAACGTTTAAGTTTAAGCCAGAACAGGGTTGCCGTTTACTGCGAAGTCAGCACTAAAACCATCGGTCGTTGGGAAAAAAACACCCCAATACCGGCTGACAAACTTTCCTTGCTGGTACAACTGGGTTATGACACTACCTATATTCTGACTGACCTGAAGCTGGCACCACAGACCACAGGTCTGGAAGCTGCGGCAACGTTATGGAATACCACTGCCATTAACGAAACACCCCCACAAAACACCGTAACCATCAGCAAAGAACAGGAAACCTGGCTTAACATGCTGGAAAGTCTGACGGGTGGTGACCAGCAACGCCTACAGCAAATAGGCCTGGCACTGGTGGGCTACTCTCAGGCTAAAGTAGATAAACAAACGACTTAGAGAATGAAAGTCAAAGAACTCATTAAACTCATCAAGGCTGATGGCTGGGTTCAGGTGAGAATGCGAGGTAGTCACCGACAGTACAAACATCCAACAAAGTCTGGTACTGTGACAGTCTCAGGGAAGTCAAGCGTGGACATTCCTCCAGGAACATTGAATAGCGCGTTGAAACAGGCAGCTTTAAAATAGTGCAAATTTAAAATAGTGAGGTACAAAAATGCAATACACAGTGGTTCTTGAAAAAGGCGAATCCAGTTATGGTGCATTCGTTCCTGATCTTCCGGGATGTATTGCCGCAGGAAAAACAAAAAATGAGACACTTAAATTAATCACAGAGGCTATTGAATTTCATATTGAAGGGTTAAGGGAAGAAGGGGAAACCATCCCGAAACCGCATTGTGATTTCACACATGTGGAGGTTAATGCTGCATAACACATCAGTTAATTCATAACCGTAGATAAATATTCAGTCTCCCGCTGCTTACCCCTGGCAATATCCTGAGACGTACCCACATAATGTGTTACCTCACCAACGTGATCTTTCACCGCGGTAATGGTCAGCGATTCCGCATAAAGCGTTCCATCTCTACGTTTATTCCATAGTTCACCTTGCCAGACTCCCTTTGTAACTAGCTCACGCCACAACTTTTTATAAAAGGCTTTGCTTTGCCTGGCGGATTGAAAAATGCGCGGATTCATGCCCACCAGTTCTGCCGCTGAATACCCTGTCATTTCCTCAAATGCCGGATTAACACGGATAATGGTGCCGTCTTTTTCAGTGATAACAATACCTGCATGACTGTTGAATATAGTTGCTGCCAGCCGCAATTCGTCCAGATTGCTGACACGCTCGGTAATATCCTGCACCAGCCCCAGTGATCGCACAGGTTCACCACCGTCATCGTAGCTAGTTTCACATTGTTCATGAACCACCCTGATGCCTTTATCTGTCACTATTCGATGAATAATGTTGTACTGCGTTTTGTGTTTGAGCGACTCACTGTAGGCGGTTTCAACCCGCCCTCTATCCTCAGGATGAACGACTTGCAGAAATAATTTGTAAGAAGGCTCAGTTACAGCGGGATCTAAATCAAATATCCGGAATATTTCATCCGACCACTCAAGCGTATCATTTACCAGATCAAGTTCCCAGTAACCCAGTTTTGCTATACGCTGGGTTTCACGCAAAATGGCATTGTGTTTTTTAATTAATTTTTCATTTTCATTTATGGCATTTTTAAGTTCAAATTCCTGCGTAATATCCCTGAATACAAGCACCACACCAATAATCTTATTGGCATCATCAATAATTGGCGCACCATTTTCATAAATTTGATAACGCCTGCCATTAGCAGCAATTAATATCGATTCTTCAGCCAGAACAACAATGCCTTTCTCTCGCTGCACCCTTACTATCAGGTCATCAGCCGGCATACCACTATGTGCATTCACCACCCTGAACACTTCTGACAACAGGCAGCTTTTAGCCTCTTTAAAAGACCACCCGGTCAAACGCTCTGCTTCAGGGTTCATACAGGTAATACAACCGTGAATATCCGTTGCGATAACCGCTTCCCCGATGGACCGGAGCGTCATCTCAAGATTTTTTTCCCTGATTGCATGCACACGACTTGAATTACGTTGAAAAAGAAAAAAGCCAGTAAAAAAACAAACGATGAGCAGCCCAATTGCCCACTGCATAACTTTGCATGCTTGTTGACCTTTTGCGATATCATCATAAAGCACTAACTTTTCATCAGTCAGTAGTGCCATTGCAGCGAGAAATAAGGCATTGTTCTCATTTTGAACCTCTATCAAATGATGTTCCTTATTATGGACATCTTCGACTTGCATGCTATGGGCTTCAAAATGCTGTGCTAAATAGTCGTATTCGGCATTAAACCACCTGTAATAGGCTGCGCTAAAAGCCACAATATTACTGCTCAATGCAGCATTATAGTCAGCTACATTTTTATAATAATTAATAGAGGACTCTGCAATCACGCCCAGCTTTTCAAACTCACTTTTAGTCCTGTTTACATTTCCATCCATTTGAAATTGCGAGATAACGGTCTTGCTGTTCAACAAAGAATGATTTACTGCATCAAGTTGTTTGAGAGCTATCTGCGCTTTATTGCCTTTTTGTATATCCTGGGGCACCCCCATAATAAAAAGCACAATAACAAATAGAGACAATACAAACAAAACGCTGCCCCACAGAACACGGCTGTTTGCGCTACCCTTTGTTACATTTAAACTACCAGCAAATATCATGCACAACCCCAAAAACATGCGCACTCACTATATTAGAAGACAATAACGACCAGTATGCACTGAAAAACAAAGACAAATAAATAACTTGAATCAAAAATACAGGCACAACACTAATATATAGACACATATAGGAATGTATATAGACATATATAGGTATTTACAGGTCATATGTAAAAAAATTTATTATTGATAATATTATTTACAAGACATAAATGTCTGCTACCATGTATAACATTATGGGTATGAACATGGCAATAAGAGTCGCGGAAATAGCAGAAAAAACGGCTTGCTTAATCAGAAATTTAATCACCAAACTGTTTAGCTTATGAAATTTCACCACATGCAAAAACAAAGTGTACACACAAACAAAGAGCTGATTAACCTGCAACATGCGCTGGATGAACATGCCATTGTTACCATTACCGATACCCAGGGCATCATCACCTACGCCAATCAAAAATTTACTAACATTAGTGGTTACAGCCAGGATGAGTTACTAGGTCAGGATCATCAAACAATAAACTCCGGTATGCATGACAGCGAATTTTTCCAGCAACTGCACCGCACTATATCTGCTGGTCAAATATGGCAGGGCGATATCTGCAACCGGGCTAAAAATGGCTATCTCTACTGGACCAATACAACCATCATGCCGTTTATGAATAAACACGGTGAGCCAGAGCAGTATATCGCCATGCAGGTAGATATTACCCGGCAAAAAGACCTGGATAGAGCGCTACAAATCAGTGAAGAACGCCTTGCCATGGCGATGTCGGCAGCCAATGACGGAATCTGGGACTGGCAACTGGAAGATAACAGCGTTTATTTTGATGAACGTTATTACACCATGGCGGGGTATCAACCGTTTGAATTTGCCGGTGAATTTGCACAGTTTCAGCAACGGGTACACCCTGATCATATTGAGTGGCTGCTAAAGACTTTACATCTGTACCTGGAAGGCAAAACCGATACATTTGATGTCGAATTCAAATTCAGAAGAAAAAATAATAGCTATATGTGGATCAGAGGCAGGGGGAAAATTGTAAAACGTGATTATAACGGCAAACCTTTACGCATTGTCGGCACACACACTAATATTACCCGACGCAAATACACCGAACAGGAGCTGATTGAATCGGAGCAACGCTATCGCCAGATATTTGAAAGCAGCCAGGCGGTCAAGTTAATTATTAATCAAGAAGATGACCGCATTGTTGAGGCAAACGAAGCCGCAGTCAGATTTTATGGTTATGACATCGCTAGCTTAACCTCAATGTCTTTTTTGAACATCGTTGCAATATCCAAAAAGGAAATTAAGCGTAGAATGCTGTCCGTCCATAATAACATGAGCATGCATTTTGAGTGTCGCCACCAACTGGCCTCAGGTGAGATTCGTGATGTAGAAGCCTATTTCAGCACTTTAAAAATTGGTGAAAAATTTTACCTGTATTTAATCGTGCAAGATGTCAGCGAGCGAATCAAGGCTGAAAAGCAACTGAGACGCGCACAGAAAATGGATGCAATTGGCCAACTCACTGGGGGTATTTCCCATGACTTTAACAACATTCTCGGTATCATTTCTGGCAATATGAGCTTGCTGGAACGACAGTTAAAATGCAAACAGCTGGGCATGGACGAGAAAGCGCAAAAACGCATTAATGTCATAAAACATTCTACGCAACGCGCCATTGATCTGACACGGCAATTACTTAATTTTTCTCGTGCTGAAGCAACCAACATAAAAGTGGTTGATATTAATCGTAGAATAAAAAACATGAATGATTTAGTTTCACATTCGCTGACACCGCAGGTAGAAATAGAACACAAATTGGCTGAAGATTTATGGCTAACTGAAATAAACCCCAGTGATCTTGAAGACAGCCTGCTCAACTTACTATTAAATGCTCGCGATGCCATGTCAGGCAACGGCAAGATAATTATTGAGAGCAGAAATATAGAGATTGATATAGAATTTTCTACACATAGCCCTGAATTATCACCGGGTGAATATATAGAACTATCGGTTAGCGACAACGGCGAAGGCATGTCGGCGGATCAGCAGGAACATATTTTTGAACCCTTCTACACCACCAAAGAACATGGCAAGGGCACCGGACTAGGGCTGGCGATGGTATTTGGTTTTGTCCAGCGTTCCAACGGCAGCATAAAAGTTTACTCCGAGTCAGGTATCGGCACCACCTTCCGGCTTTATCTGCCTCGATATCATCCCTCAACGGGAGAAAAACCGCTGCCCGTGGAAAATATCCAACAAATAGAAAAACCTGCACAGGGCACAGAAACCATACTGGTGGTTGATGACGAACCGGCGCTGCTGGAACTGGTACAGGAGACACTGCAAGACCTGGGCTATCGAGTGCTGAGCGCAAGTAACGGCAAACAGGCACTACAAATACTAAGCGAAAAACCTGCTATCAATTTATTATTTAGCGATGTCATCATGCCCGGCATCAACGGTCTGGAGCTGGCTAAACAGGCACATCAACAATACCCGGATCTTAAAATATTACTAACATCCGGTTATACCGAAAAAGCCATTGCAAATAACAATCAATCACAGTTTACTGCTAATATGCTGACAAAACCTTATAGCAAGGACGATTTGGCACAACGGTTACGGCAGGTGCTGGATAAGCCCATTAAAAACGGGTAACTGCTACGCTGGAGCATGGGAATGAAAAATAGCTTTAATTTTCAATTGAATTAATTCGCTCCAGGAAAACTGCCTGCCACTTCCTATGTCCTTCTGAGATCATGTGCACATAAACAGATTGTTGAACATCATCTATATCGTAAACAATAATATAATTTTGAAAAGAAAAATATTTCGCATCCCCACAAGATAAGCCACCATGAGGGGCAATACTCAGCATAACCTCTATCCGTTGCTGTAACTTATCAATAAATTAAATTGCACTTTCAACATTATCCTGAGCAATAAAGTTAAGAATATCATCTATATCCTCATTAGCCTGTTTGCTAAAATAAACCCTATATGGCATATCTATTTGTCAGTCTCCTTATGCTTTTGGCGTACAGCCTCTCTTTTATTTTCAAAATAAACGCTATCAGCCAAAATGACTTCCCCACTTTTTACCAATTGACGACTAAGAAACAATCGCTGCTTCAATTGATCTGACATAGCCTGCTTTATCTGGTTTCTAAGAGCCTCACGAATAACTTCACTCGCTGAATTATAAAGCCCGGATTCCACCTGGATTGAAACATAATTTTCCAGTTCAGTTGTTAAAGAAACATTCATCATTTTCTCCCATTCAAAGACATATATCCATACTATAGCGCAATAACAAAGATAGACAAAGCCTGTTATCCGGTCTCATACACACGCAGCTAGTGGATACACTGACATTTACTCACCCTACACCAGTTCACCCTTCTAACAAATGAATACCGTCCTTTTCAATACTAATAATCCTTTTCTTGTACAGACCGCCTATCGCTTTTTTAAAGGCACCTTTGCTCATGCCAAACAGGTCTGAAATTAATTGCGGATCAGACTTGTCATGCACTGGCGCAAAACCATTTTGTTTTTTTAAATAATTTAAAATAATTTTGGCGTATTTATCGCGTGTTTCCTGACCGCCCTGCAGGCTTAAATCAATTTTACCATCTGGGCGAATATGTTTAATGAAACCTTTTTTACTCTGACCAAAGCTTAAACGCTGATGCACTTCATTTTTATACAACACGCCCCAATGGCTGTGGTTAATAATGGCTTTGTAACCCAGCTCGGTAGTATTGGCAATAATTAAATTAACCGCCTGCTGCGGTTTAAAATGATGCGGCTTTTCATCATCAAGAAATTTGTCAATTTTAGAAGATGCAACAATGCGCCCATCTAATCCAATGAAAATATGCACTAAATAAGAATGCCCCAACTCCATCGGTCGATGTTGCTCGGCAAACGGCACTAATACATCTTTATCCAGACCCCAGTCCAGGAAAGCACCAACAGCAGAGGTATCAACCACTTTCAAATAAGCAAATTCACCCACTACGGCTCTGGGTTGCTGGTTGGTTGCCACCGGCCGACCTGCAGAATCGAGGTAAAGAAAGACTTCGATGGTATCACCTACAGCTAAATCAGACGGTGCGTATCTAACGGGCAATAACACTTCACCAAGGTCTTTGGCATCCAGATAAAAACCAAACTCTACTGCTTTAATCACTTCTAATTCGACAATCTGTCCAATATTAACCATTTTATTCACTCTTCGAGTTTTGTTATACAGACATTATACAGGCGTACTACCCGCCGTCCCGTCCTCAATGTTAGGGAGTTTTTATTTATCAGTTTATTATTATATAATGAGACGTAAACCGCTAAGCTTCCCGGCTACAAGGGCAGACCTTTAGTTTTACCCGAGGTCGACTAAATGTCACCATAAATCAAATAATCCACTAAACAACACTGGGTATCAACTATGTCAGAAAAAGAGCCTGAAAAAAAATCAGAAAAAGTAGCGCCTGAAGAAACTGTTAAAAAATCTATTAAGAAAGCGGCCCCAGCCAAAAAAGCTGCTGTTAAAAAAACTGCCGCTAAAAAGACTGCTGTTATAAAGACTGGCATCAGCAAGAAAAAAACAGCCAGCCAGGTAAGCACACCGGCGACTCAAGCCCCTTCTATTGACCCAGTCCTTCGAGCCATTATTGAGGAGATGAACAGTCAACGTAAAGCCCGGGACAAGCAAATATCTTCATTAATCGAAGAAGTTCACCAGGGTTTCAGCACTTTATCCAGCAGCGCTAACAAACAGGATAAAGAACACCAGAAGGAAATGACAGGGCTGTATCAGTCGCTGCAAAATACTTTTGGTCAGATTAAAGACAGCAGCACTGAACACGAAGAGTTCAACCTGAATATATTCAAGACTCTGTCCGAGTCTATGATGGATGACCATAAGCAGACATTGGAAGAGATAAGGGAACAGGGCAAAGTTCAGGACAAAAAGATTGAACACATGGGCGAAACGCTGAAGCAACGCAGCGGCAGAAACCGTTTGATTGCCATCCCCGGTGTCATCATCGCCATTGTAGGTATTGTTTACATGTTTTACGTGGTAACGGTTATGGAAACAGCAATGACCAATATGTCTGCAAATATGCAGCTTATGCAAATAGATGTGGGCAGTATGTCGGGGAGTGTGAGCAGTATGTCGGGCAACGTGGGCACTATGTCAGACACTATCGCCACCATAGGACAGGATACCAATTCCATGAGTACCAATATGGGAAAACTTAACGGCAATGTGGGTAACATGAGCAGAGATCTGAATGTATTAACCCACAATGTTGCGCCCGCAATGAAAGGCATGCGAGACATGATGCCGTGGGTGCCGTAATCGGTTCGATTCCAGCACGTAGCCTATAAGCTGGGGTGAGGCACGAACCTCAGTATCGTAGGGTGGATAAGCAAAGCGCATCCACCATTACTTGCGGTTGTAAATGGTGGATGCGCTTTGCTTATCCACCCTACTATCTATCAGGTCACTCTAGCAGCAATGCATTACGCAAATCAGAAACGATACGATGGGTATTGTGGCAGCGTGCACAAACTGTAACGGCAATTTCGCCCATTAGTTTTTTGCTGTCTTTCACCTGCCCTTGCTTAATGTTTATCTGCAACTTTTCAAGACGTTGCTGAGTAGCCTTGCCCAATATACGTTCGAGCGGATAGTCATCATCTTTATGACAACTGCTACAACTGCCGCCTAATGTCTGCAATTGATCTGCAAACTTCTGACTAGCCTGTAAAGCCACAGTATTATGACCATCATCCAGAGCAATGAGGATTCGATTAACCGAACGGGTCAGTTGTTCCATGTTGTCATCAAAGCTGTGTGTTTTGCCATTAACATCTTTCAGCGTGATATCATCATAATGAGGTGAGCGGTAGGTAGCAGTCACTAGTGGTTGATATTCGGTATGACAGTCATCACAAGTGCGTTTAATCATTTTCAATGTCCTGGCAACACGAAAAACATCACCTTTTTCTGCAAACATTTTAAGGTCAGGTATTAATCTGGGTTTAATTTCTTTTTCCCATTCTGGCACCATACTGGCAATTTTATTGTAGTCTTTATCCAGGCTTTTTATCCATTTCAACATCGCTTCGCGATCATTTTGTTTTGCATACTCTGCAATGGCCTGCATTTCACGACGCAATCGAAACATGATGTGTAACCATACCTGTCGCTTGTTCGCTGGTTTATACCATTGTTCCAGTGAAGCCGGTGGTTTTTTCAGGCTGACCTTGCCGCCGGCATATACAGGTGATGCCCAGCTAATCATAAAAAATCCGATGATGAACCAGATGGTTAGCCATATGACTGGATAGGGAAGTAAAGATACTGGAAAAATTTTCATGTTTATACAAAGCCGGCTAAATAAATATTCGGTGCATTATAGATCATTCTGTTACCACAAAAACAGCCAAAAATAACGTATTGGGAAAACCATATACTGCACAGACTTTTGATGAGCTACAAACATATCTGGAACGATAAAACATTATTCTTGTCCATACACATCACACAAACAAAAAAGGATATTTGATGTAAGTCATTTGTTATGTGTTTACGTGTCTTTATGATGAAACATCTAAAGCAATAATTAAGGCGCACAGCCAATGTGACTATGTTACAGATTAAAGAAGATTACTCGAATATAATAACTACCGAATATAAATATTGTTGAAAACAAAATAAAAGGATAAACAATTTGAACATTAAAGAATTTATGTCGCAGGATCACAAAGACTGCGACCTGCTTTTTAGCAAAGCAGAGAATGCAGTAGCTGAAGGCGACTGGGTCGCAGCCAGCCAGTCATTTAATGCGTTTGTTGATGCCATGGAACGCCACCTTGGTGTTGAAGAAGAAGCACTATTTCCTGCTTTCGAGCAGGAAACCGGCATATTAACCGGGCCAACAGAAATGATGCGCATGGAACACCAACAAATGCGTGTACTTTTTGCCGAAATGCGTGAAGCACTGGAACAACAAAATACGGATGACTATCTCGGCACGGCAGAAACCTTGTTAATAATGATGCAGCAACACAACATGAAAGAAGAACAAATTTTATATAATATAATGAATCAGCGCCTGACGGAGGATGCAAACCAGTGGCACGAAAAATTTCATAACTGGGATAAACGCTGATGCCAGATGAATTTTTACTGGATGTCAGCGACATGGAACCACCAGATCCTCTGGTGCTCACACTGGAAGCTGCCGAACAACTCAAACCCGGACAATACTTACGCATGTTACATCGTCGTGACCCCTGTTTACTTTATGGCCACCTCGATGATAATGCCTTCAAATATTTCCAGCGTGACGGTTTAACTACTGCTGTTGAAGTATTTATCTGGCGTAAAAATGATAAAATAGCAGCTTCAGCGGTTCAGACTATCGTCAGTCTGTAGGGTGGATAAGCGATAGCGCATCCACCAAAAAATAGTGCTAATGGCGGTGGATGCGCTATCGCTTATCCACCCTACGAATTGCGCGAAATAACAACCCAACAATAATGCACGCCAACCTCTCACTACAACAAGCCCCGCCCTTTTCCGTACCTGCACGATTTCTCATCAGCGCACCTCTATTTGGTTTAATTGCAGCACTGGCTTTGCTCTGGCATGGACCGGAAATGATCAACCATCGCTGGACACCGGAATTACTGGCCGTCACCCATTTCCTGACTTTGGGATTTCTCGCCATGAGCATGCTGGGTGCCATGATGCAACTTATGCCGGTACTGATGGGCATGGTTATTCCACGCCCGATACTTTTCAGCAACCTTGTTCATGTCCCTTTAATCCTCGGCATAATCAGTCTTGGCCTGGCCTGGTTGCTACAAATCAATCAACTGTTTATGGTTGCAATGGTGTTACTAGGCTTTTGCTTTACTGTCTTTATCGCCATGATGGCACAATGTTTATTCCGCTCTAAAAACACACATGTGACACGCAGCATGATGTTGCTTGCACTACTGGCATTATTTTTTACCGTCGGCCTTGGACTATTTCTCGTCATGGATTACATTTGGCAAATTTACCCACTGGCACGGCAGTTGACTAATTTACATTTAAGTCTGGGTCTATTGGGCTGGGTGTTGTTGCTGCTAATGTCCGTTGCCTACCAGGTAATCCCGATGTTTCAGATCACCGATGAATACCCTGCACTGCATCAACGCTGGATGGGCTGGACAGTTTTTATTTGCCTCATCGGTCTGAGCCTAAGCTATATATGGCCACAGATTTGGCTGCTGGAAGATTTAAAAACGCTTAGCTCTATGTTACTTGCCGGTTGTTTTCTGATTTTTGCAGGCAACACTTTACGCCTGTTGCATAAACGACGACGCCAGTTACCTGATGTGACCATGCGTTTCTGGCAAGTTGCCATGATCAGCCTTATCCTCGTTACCTTAAGTTGGTTAATACCAACATTAATGAACTGGGATTTACCGATATTATTACTGGGTGTATTAATGATTCATGGCTTCGCCATGACATCTATTAACGGCATGATGTATAAAATCATTCCATTTATTATCTGGTTACATCTAAGCACGCATAATAAAAAATTGCGCGACAAGGGCGCAAGGGATGATCAGTTAAAAGTACCGCACATGCGTAAAATTATTTCTGAAGCTGCCTGTCTCTGGCAATTTCGCTGCCATCTAATCAGCCTGATTTTACTGGCAATGGCAACAATATGGCCGTTATGGTTTTATTATCCGGCAGCGCTTATGTTTGCTGTCGCGCAGCTTTTTTTATTGTTTAATTTGTTAAAAGCGGCTCACTTTTATAATAAAAAAATTGCTGAGTTTTCAACGAGCTACGAGAAAGTAAAGTAACTTCTCAACAAATCCCTGCAGTAGTATTAATCGTTGCGTAAGTATTCGCAGTGTGTACTTTTGAAACCCGCCGTAAATATATCCCTATAGGCTTGACGGTAGCATCCATGCTACCGACAGTTTAAAAAGCACACACTGCGAATACTTACGCAACGATTAATACTCTGCACTACAAGAATAAAGGCTCAATGCCACTGTTATCTAAGATGCCCCGACTTATTGAGTAGTTACAAAGCAAACCCTGTACAATAACGGCATGGAACAAACAAACACCTCATCACTGCTAAATGATGACAAAAAACATGTCTGGCACCCCTACAGTTCGATGCATTCAGATGTTCCCGTTTTTGCCGTGCAGGCTGCCAATGGTGTCCATCTGACGCTGGAAGATGGCAGGCAACTAATTGATGGTATGTCATCCTGGTGGTGCGCTATTCACGGTTATAACGTGCCTGAGTTAAACCAGGCGATCAAACAACAACTCGACTCTATGGCGCACGTTATGTTTGGCGGCCTCACTCACGCTCCTGCCGTCAAGCTTTGTAAAAAGCTGGTTGAGATAACACCCGAAAAACTTGAAACCGTTTTTCTCTGCGATTCGGGTTCTGTTTCCGTTGAAGTTGCGATGAAAATGGCGATACAGTACTGGCAAGCCAAACAATATACCAACCATCCTCAAACGGACAATTCTTCCAACAATCCCCCCAACAACCATAGAGCCACCGCCAAACAAAAATTTATCAGTTTAAGAAACGGCTATCATGGTGACACTCTTGGAGCGATGTCTGTTTGTGATCCGGTTACAGGAATGCACACTTTATTTACCGATATTCTGGCAAAAAACTTTTTTATTCCTTCGCCAACATGTACCTTTGGCGAACCCTGTCGAACAAAAGACTTGCAGCCTTTAAAAACCGTACTGGAACAGCACCATGAATCAATCGCGGCGTTAATTCTTGAACCTGTTGTACAGGGTGCAGGTGGCTTGAAGTTTTACTCTGCTGACTATTTAAAACAGGCTAAAACCTTATGTGAAGAATATGACGTATTACTGATAGCCGATGAAATCGCCACCGGTTTTGGCCGCAGTGGAAAATTATTTGCCTGTGAACATGCAAACATCTCACCTGATATTATGTGCCTGGGAAAATCACTCACCGGTGGTTACATGACATTAGCCGCAACACTTTGCACAAAAGAAATCAGCAATACAATCAGTAATAACCCGCCTCATGTATTCATGCATGGTCCAACCTTTATGGCTAACGCCTTAGCCTGTAGCGTTGCACTTGAAAGCATTCGTTTATTGCAGGCATCACCGTGGCAGGAAAATATCAGGAATATTGAAAAACAATTAAGCCAAAGTCTGGCTCCATGTAAAAAACTTGACGTAGTTAATGATATTCGAGTATTAGCTGCCATCGGTGTCGTTGAATTAAAGCAAACTGTTGATATGCCGATAATTCAACAGGCTTTTGTCGATGCTGGCGTATGGATTCGCCCTTTTGGCAAACTTATTTACCTTATGCCTCCATATACTATCCAGGAGCATGAATTAACCAAATTATGCAATACTATTTTTGATGTCCTGAATTCACAGAATAAGCACAGAAGATTTGACTATAACTCATTGTGAAAAAAAATAAACACATTAGCAAATCACAGTGCCGGTCCTTGTTTTTTATGCTTGCGGTAGTAATCGCAACAATACTGTTTATTTTTAATTACCTACCAACACTGAACAACCTTACTCTACTAGAAAAAATAAAAAAAAATGGGCAACTGGTGGTTGTTACTCGCAACAGCCCAACCACCTATTATGAAAGCGCCAGCGGTCCTACCGGTCTGGAATATGACATGATAAAAATGTTTGCTGATGAACTGGGCGTTGAACTCACCCTGGTCATTCCTGATTCACTGGGCGATTTACTTGATAAAATAACCAGAAATACTATTCATATTGCTGCAGCAGGATTAACCATAACCAAACAACGTGAAAAAAACTTTCGTTTTGGTCCCGCCTACCAGGAAATAACGGAACAGTTAATATATAACGTTGCCAACAAACGGCCTAAAAACCTGACTGGTCTTGGGGGCACACTTGAAGTAATGGCACATTCAGGCCATGAAGAAAGGTTAAAATATTTGAGTGAGATTATTAAAGACTTAAACTGGAAATCAAACCACGAACTGGAAAGTGAAGAGTTATTACAAATGGTTTCTGACAATATAATTGAATATACCATTGCTGACTCCAATGAGCTGGCATTAACCCAGCGTTTTCTTATCAATTTACGAGTTGCTTTTGATGTAAGCGAACCTCAGCGCCTCGCCTGGGCACTACCAAAAACAGATGACCATAGCCTGTTTCATGAAGTTCAAAGATTCTTTAACAAAATAAAAGAAAATGGTGAGCTAACACGGTTGATAGAGAGAAACTATGGACACTTAGAAAACTTCGATTATGTAGATACAAAAGTTTTCATGCGGCATATAGAAAGAAGACTCCCTTATTATCAGGATTTTTTTGAAAAGGCCGCTGACGAGCAAGATGTAGACTGGCGTTTAATAGCCGCTATGGGTTATCAGGAGTCGCACTGGAATCGCGATGCAGTGTCACCAACCGGGGTTCGTGGCATTATGATGCTGACATTAAAAACGGCAAAAGACCTGAAAATAAAAAACCGTATTGATCCCGAAAACAGCATTCATGGAGGTACAAAATACTTCAAGCAATTGCATAACCGCCTGGATGAAAACATAACTGAACCCGACCGTACCTGGATGGCGATGGCCGCTTACAATATCGGACTGGGGCACTTGCGAGATGCAAGAAAAATCACCCGAAAACTTGAAAAGAACCCCAATCTATGGGTTAATGTAAAACAGGTTCTACCACTGCTGGCAAAAAGTAAATGGCATAAACAAACCCGTTTTGGCTATGCTCGTGGTTGGGAACCGGTTCACTACGTGGAGAATATTCGGAGTTATTACGATATTCTGAAGTGGATAGAAGAAAGCAATATTGTTACTACACCGGTGCCAGAAGAGTTTCTGAAAATACCTAAGAGTTTGTAAAAAAATTACCTGACATGGGATGACTGATTTCGACACTTAACGGACAGTCAAAAACTTTTTACCGCTACCCTACCGGCTTGAATAACTCACGGCTTTTTAATATTTTGTTGCCAAGATGATGATTGATTACAAATCGCATAAGTTGCTTGAGTTCAGCTAGATAGCGTTTGTTTTCAGCTATTATTTGAAATTGTTCACGCGACAATGCAAGCAGGCAATTGCCCGATATTTGTGGCACACAGGTAGCACTATTGCCCTGACGCTGGGGGCGACATTTCACCAGTCCATGTTCTAAATAATAATGGTACATCTCATCGGCTAAAATCAATTCACCGGTATCCGCTTCGCTGTGTAAATTTACACCAAAACCCAATAATTTGAGTAACTTCAGTTCAAATTTTCGTAGCGTTACCTCAAGATTGTTATCGTTTGCCAGTGCGTACAAACAGTGGTGATATTGCTCAAAAATCGTTTCCTGCACATCATGTTTATGCAAAAAAAACATCAGTAATTCATTAATATACATGGCGCAGAGCAAAGATTTTTTTTTAAGAACAGGCGCTTTGAGATCGGCTCGCTCAACACTTTTTAAATAAGGTAGATCCCCCCTTCCCTGCCAGCTAACAAGCAATGGAGAAAATAACATCAAATTTCCGGCTATTTTAGAGCGTTTACCCCGACAGCCTCTTGCCATCAGTGATACACGACCATAGTTCTTAGTAAAAACTTCAAGAATACTGCTGGTTTCACGATAGGCACGCTGGTGCAGTATATAGGCAATTTGTGTATTGACTATGCTCATTGTGAGCAATGAAAAGTGAAAAATGAAAAATGAAAAATGGTACAGGAATATACCGTTAACGAACCAAAGGATGGTGAGGATAAAAAAACAAAAAAGACGATATTAATGGCGTATTGACCAAAAGCATGGATTTCTAAACATTTTTCACTTTTCATTTTTCATTTTTCATTGTATAGCGTTATTCGCTATACCCCAGACCACGCAACGCCTGTTCATCATTAGACCACCCTTCACGCACTTTCACCCACAGATTTAAATACACTTTTGTGCCAATCATTTTACTGATGTCTTCACGTGCTTTTGTGCCAATGCTTTTTAACCTTGCGCCTTTTTTACCGATGATAATGGCTTTTTGACCTACGCTTTCGACAAAAATAGTGGCATGTATATGAACAATTTTTTCGTCATCATCATACTTGTCTATATTTACTGTTGATGTATATGGCAGTTCCTGGCCTAATTCACGAATGAGCTTTTCACGAATAATTTCTGCAGCCAAAAAACGCATGCTTCGGTCAGTAACCTGATCAGGTGGATAAACAGGGTCATTTTCTGGTAATAAAGGCGCGATTTTTTGTTCCAGTATCTCAATGTTTATGCCACTTAATGCAGAAACAGGGATGATTTCTGTGAACGCATATTTTTCTGATAAGTCTTTGAGCAATGGTAATAATTGCTTCTTGTTCTCCAGTATATCTATTTTATTGACCACCAGCACCACCGGGCAACTAACCAGTTTCAGCTTTTCGACTACGGCCTGATCTTCTTCTGTCCATTTTTTAACTTGCACCACAAAGAGTATAATGTCGACATCGTTTAATACCGAGGTGGCAGCACGGTTCATGTATTTATTGATGGCACTACCACGACGTTGATGAATGCCTGGTGTGTCAACATAAATGGTCTGCGTATCTTCTGTAGTTTTAACGCCTAAAATCTGATGGCGTGTAGTTTGAGGCTTGCGCGAAGTAATGCTCAATTTCATACCAAGAATATGATTAAGCAAGGTCGACTTACCTACATTAGGCCGCCCAATAATCGCGACATATCCACAGCGATAGGTCTGGTTTGTTGTTAATTTATTAGCCATTTTTATCCTGGTTTATTGTAACTACTTAGGTTATTT
>CAYQXD010000003.1:0-44776 GCA_964421315.1 uncultured Thiotrichaceae bacterium
GAAAAAGGCGGGGATAGAAGGTCAAAAGCGTATAATGACTGTATCAATCGAGTCTGACTGCATTGGTTGTGACCCCATTGGTTGCCCTGCCCTTAATGGCCAACAGGCGATTAGCCGCTAAACTCAGTACTGGAGGACGTATTATGCAACCTGTAAAACAAGAAGCTTTAAACACGATTGGTCAGCTACCCGAAGATGTCGATATGGACGAGATTATGTACCGCCTGTATGTGATCGATAAAATCCGTAAAGGTCAGCAAGCTGCTGAGGACGGTCAGACGATCTCGCACGAAGAATTAAAGAAAGAGATTGATCAATGGTAGTTTGGACGCTGCCAGCTAAAAACGATCTGAGACAGATTTATAATTCCATCGCTTACGACTCAAAAATTTACGCGAAACGGGTTACCCAAAATATAGCGGCTAAACCAGATGTACTTGATGGCTTGCCGCGCATTGGTAAAGTAGTTGATGAACTCAAAGATGATAACATCAGAGAGCTACCATTTACACCTACCGCATTATTTATGAAGTTAAAACAGACGATGTTCTTATTTTATCCGTGGTACATAAACGACAGGATTTGCAACCAGAGGATATTGAAAGCAGAATGTAATTTTTTCAATCGAGTCTGACCCCATTGATTCTACCCCATCACACTTATGTTAAAATAAGGTTCTGATTTAATTAAAGTTTAAAAAGTGGTTATGAGAGTGTATCTTGATAATTGTATGTTTAATCGACCTTTTGACAATCAAGCTCAAATACGTATTAGGCTTGAATCAGAAGCTAAACTATATGTTCAAGATAAGATCAAAAGTAAAGTTATCGAGCTGGTTTGGTCATATATTTTAGAAATTGAAAACTTACAAAACCCACACGATGAAAGAAAAATAGCAATTCAAAAATGGAAAGCCCTTTCAACTATTAAAATTATAGAAAATTCCGAGGTTTTAGCTCATGCAAACCAGTTGTTAAAATTTGGTATAAAACCTAAAGATGCATTACATGTTGCATCAGCAGTAGAAGGTAAAGCCGATTACTTTTTAACAACCGATGATAAATTACTTTCTGGCATCAAGAAAAGTAATATGATCGAAATATTAAACCCTGTTGACTACATCAAGGTATTAGAGAAATGATAGCAATTACAGATAACGAAATAAAATTACAAGGCATTGAAGCACTTATTTCTTCTTTAGGAGAAGTTCAGGCAGAACGTTTTATTAGCTTAATTCTTAGAGAACCTTTTGACTATACAGAATGGCAAAAAAAGTTATGGACGGATAAAAGTATTGAAGAAATTAGTAGTATGGCAATGGATAATTATAGCGATTAAAAGCATAATAATTGTTTGCACATGGACTGCCATAAGTCGCAGTTTTTTTGCGAACAGAAAAAAATGATGCTTATGGCTGCCGGTGAAGCAGACGTTATAATCCTCTACTAATTTTTTTTCCTACGATGTACGGGAAAAATGGAAGTTGTTTTTAAATGTGTTTCAGTGTCATCATAAAGATTATCAGAAAAATTTCTTACTGACTGTTCATGAGACTTTAGTCTCGCCCATGAATCACAGTCTCAATACGCGGAACCACCTGCTTCTTCCTTGACATGCAGCCTGGCAGGTGAACAACATCGTTTCTGGTCGCGCCGAATGCCTGCTCGAACAGATCAATGCGATCGCCAACCACCAACAGGTCACTCGCTTCTGCCTCCACGTCGGTAATCATCAGAATCATTTGTGTCAGCCCCAGCTTCTCTCGCACGGCGTGCATTTCTCGCAGGATGTCCTGCATGCGGTCGGCAAATACCTCGGGGTGTTGCACCTCCACCTGTGCGATACCAACATGAAAATCATCGAAGCTAAATTCTTTTAAATCATCATTAACGATTCTGTTTGCGCTCTTAGCTTCGCTGGCAGCCGTCTTGATGTTGCGCAACTGCTGACCGAAGGTTTGCAAATCAATCTGCGCAAGGGGCTGTAAACGTGCAGCCACGCTATGATCCTTCTCATTCGTCGTCGGCGAGCGGAACAACACGGTATCTGAAAGAATGGCGGCAATCATAATGCCTGCCATTGCCCGCGATGGTTCTATACCACGAGCGAAATACTGTTCTGCGATGAGGGTCGCTGTCGCGCCGACCGGCTCGCTGTGAAATAGAATGGCGTTTGGCGGACGCAAATCGCCGATACGGTGATGCTCCCAAATTTCCAGGATACTTGCCTGTTTAATATTCGCCAATGCCTGCCCCATCTCATTATGATCGACGAGGATAAGATCAAGCCCGCTGGCATCACTAAGCAGAACGGGCACGGGTAGAGAAAAATACTTTAGTACGAATGCCGTTTCTGCATCAATATCACCAGCACGCGCTGCTTGTACCATCGGCTGTCCCAGACAATTCTTTAGATGCGCGTAAGCGATTGCCGAGCAGATGCTGTCGGTATCGGGGCTGCGATGACCGATCACGTAGATGGTTTTTTTATGTACTCCTCATTCATTGTTGCGATACGCTTTGACGCAGACTCTGCATAAAAACAACCAGTACATTGATATCTTCATCCGAGAGTTCTTTATATATCTGTTTTATCTTAAAAGCACGCTTTGGCAGCACACTTTGCAGTGCATCCGCACCGGTTATCCAGTAACGTATTTGTTCGGCACTATATCTTGCACCAACACCATCCAGTGGATTACGAGGATTGCCTTTGCCGGCAATGGAGTGACAACGTACACAGCTCTGTTGCTGGTAAATCTGCTGTCCGGCGGCAACGCTCTGTGGACTAAGAATAGCAGGCTGCAACTGCTCGGTGATTGCTGCCTGTTCTCTATTTTCTGTGTCATCAGAGTCTTCAACCGGGTTCTGCAAAACAGCAAAAACGACCGCCATCAACAGCACCAGTAGAGCGGTGAGTAGTGCAATTCGTCTGACCCATTGTTCACGCATGACGCTAAACCATATCAAACAGTTCGAAGTGGATGTGACCCTGCTGCACTCGCAGGGCATGAAGTCCCTGTTGCACGGCATCACTCATGGGTTTAGGACCACACAGGAAATACTCATACTCTCTTGTTTCATCCGGTAGAACTTTTTTCAACAACTGCGGGGTGATAAAACCCGACTCACCTTGCCAGCCGCCTGGTGGTTGTTTTAATACATGTATCAACTGCAGGTTCAGGCGTTGCTTCAGCGACTCCAGCTCTTCTCTGAAAATCACATCATCCCAGCAGTCGCTGCCATAAAGAAACCACAGTGGGCGATGTTCATGTCGATCCGCCAGAGTATGCAACATGCTTATAATAGGTGCAGCACCTATACCACCGGCGATGAACACAAAACCCGGCGCGTGCAGGTGCCGGTCTACACTGAAAACGCCGTGAGGACCATCCAGGTAGGCGATTTCACCAGGCTGAGTATTCTTAATGGTGCGGGTGAAGTCTCCCAGTTCCTTGATGGTAAACGTCAGTTGATCCTGGCGTGCGGCACTGGAAGAAAAGGAGAAAGGGTGCTCCTTGATGCGCCAGGGGGATTCGCGCAAGGTCAGCCAGGCAAACTGACCGGGTTTAAAGCATGCCTTCATGACCATCCGGCTCCAGTGCCAGGGTCCAGCTGTTGCCACGCTCCTGCCTGACCTCACTCACTCGATAAGGTCTACCGGACATATGCCAGGGTTTGATCAGTCGCAGGTAGACAATCAGCAACAGCCAGAACAGCGTGTATCCTGTCCACAACCAACGTTTGGCGGGCGCATCAATGTAATAACCCACGCCTTCAATATGCCCCAGCGCCAGCAGGAAGGCTGTCACTGCCAAACCAATATGCAGCATGCGCCATTCATCATAATGAATACGCAGTTTTTTACGCCACAGTGAAGTGAAAATAAGCAGCGCGAATAGCAGTAGCGCGATACGACCGGCAGTCATGTACCACGGCGCCTGTAAGGGATTGATGTCCCCCAGTGCATCGGCATTGTCGATACGTATGATAGCAAAATGCAAAAAAATGAAAGTGAACGCCATCACCGCCAGATAACGGTGAAAATAGTAAATGATGTCAACACCAAAAGGTGCACTGGCACGGCGAAAACGGGCAGTGATAAAAAACTGTACACCTACCATGGCCATGCCGGCAAAACCCAGCGCCATGGAGAAGTCCCACCAGAAACCGGAACCGGGAGGCACTTCACCCATCTGCAATATTGCCAGCGGTGCCAGTACCAGTATCAGGTAGACGCTAATCCAGAAAAAAGTCGATAACAGTATTTTCATGCGTTAACCCGAAAATTTCATAACAGTGAATATTGTGTCCATGTCATTAAGTTAACAATGCTTAAACTGCCTTGTCATCTCCAGCCTTTGGTTCATTAACGGTACGTCCCTGTACCACTACTCGACCGTAGGGAGGAATCTTATTGTATGAGAATCAAGATCTCTCACATTCGTTCGAGATGACAGTAAAAAATGCTATTTTCATCTTAAGAGCATTGGCATAGACCCTGAATATTTTTCAGTAACAAGCCTTGCTTGTAGGTTTCAGGAGTTATTCACCCTCATATGCCCCCTTTCTTGCCAGACTATTTAATCTAGCGCGAGTCAACAGAGCCTGTTGCGTTTTTACATCATTTTCTGCTTTGCCCTGCCAGGCAAACAGGGCGGGTTGTTGTAAGGCGCGTCCATAGGAAATACTGAGCTGCCATGGCGCATTCTCGCCCAGCCGGTTGATGGCATTGAGGTTGCGCGTGGCTTCTTCCGGGCCTTGTCCACCAGAGAGAAAGTTAATACTGGGCACGGCTGCAGGTACCGTTCGGCGGAGAATTTTGAGTGTTTCGCTGGCCACTTCTTCCGGGGCTGCGGTGCGTAAGTCACTACCGGGTACAATCATATTGGGCTTGAGTATCATGTGTTCCAGGCTAACATGATGCTGGTGCAAGGCATGAAAAACGGAGTGCAACACATTTTCGGTGACTTCTGCACAACGACTTATATCGTGACGACCATCCATCAATACTTCCGGCTCAACAATAGGAACAATGCCTGCAGCCTGACAGACGGCGGCATAACGTGCCAGCATTTCTGCATTGGCATGAAGCCCTAAAGCGGTAGGATTTGTATCGCTGATAGCATACACCTCACGCCATTTTGCAAAGCGTGCACCTTGTGCCTTGTATGTTTCAAGTCTTTCTGCCAGACCATCCAGACCGTAGGTAATGGAATCACCCGGTGCACCGGGTAACGACCCTTTGCCTTTATCAACTTTGATACCCGGAACAATGCCCTGTTGCCAGGCCAATTCTGCTAACGGCATGCCATCACTGGATTTTTGAGCCAATGTTTCTTCAAACAGTATGACACCTGATATGTATTGCCCAAGATCAGCTGTACTCAATAATAGACTTCTATAAAATCGACGATTTTCCTCTGTGGACTCGACATTGATCGCTGCAAGACGCTTTGCAATAGTTGGCGAGCTTTCATCCATTGCCAGAATACCGCGTGTTTTATCAACCATATCATTAATAGTTTGTTGTAGTTCAGTTGTCGTACTCATAGCTAAACACCCCTTTATAATTAGTTAGTTAGTTAGTTAGTAACTTCTCAACAACTGCACGGCGTTATTGAGAAGTCACTTTATTGTTCGTTAATTAGTACCATCTTGAGTAACTTACGCTTTCCAATGAGCCTGGCTGTGTTCTTCACGCATAGCCTTCTCAATTGAGATCAACTCCATAATATTGTCCATATTTATAATACCAACCAGCCGACCGGTTTCGGTTACAGAGAGCAATCGACACTTACAGCGTTGCAAACGCTGCAATACTTTTTCCAGTGGCTCATCAATGTCAGCACTTTCAATGCCACGTTCCATGCAGTCCTGTACACGAGTTTGTTCACCATGTTCCTGTAATCCCTGTAGCAGATTATCCTGCGTGAGGACACCAACTATATCCGTTTCATTCATTACCGGGAAGTCTTTCTGACTGCTGCCTAGCGTCAGTTTAATGGCACGGCTCAAATAATCATCAGGTGATAGTATCTCAAAATCAGTCAACATCGCGCGACCTGCTGTCATGCCTTTCAAGGTCGATTTAACCTCTTCCGTTGCCGCTTCACCAGCCGCACCGATCCACACGAACAAAGCAATAAAGATGAGAAAGGGATTATATAATAAACCCAGAAAACCCAGCCATAAAGCCAGACCCTGCCCTACTTTGGCGGCAACCTGTGTGGCTTTATTATGGTTCATACGCATCGCCAGCACAGCTCGCAACACACGACCGCCATCCATGGGGAAGGCCGGGATCAGATTAAACACGGCAAGCATAATATTAATCAGCATCAGGCGCTCTGCAAAGGGCCCATCAATAAGGCTAAGCTGATCAATTGGCACCATTGTATTGCTAACAACAAGCCATAACCACAAACCAAATGCAATCACGACATTAACTGCCGGTCCCGCTAACGCCACAGCTATTTCCTGTTTAGGGTCATCGGGCATGCTCTCCATACTGGCAACACCACCGATAGGTAACAGTGTAATGCGCAGGGTACGGATGCCATAACGCCGTGCCGTCAGCGCATGCCCATACTCATGCAGTACCACGCAGACAAATAATGCCAGAATAAAACCAATGCCACTTAAAACAGTGGTCAGATTTCCTTCCACTAACCAAAAGCTCAAACCAATCCATGCGATGAGTATAAAAAAAGTAGCATGGACGTAGACATCTATACCGGCAAGCCGAACCAGTTTCAGGGACCATTTCATGTTTTACTGCCTCGCCACTTCTCGACGCAGACGCAACTTCTGCTCTGGCGTAACCCGCGCAAAGACAGCAGTACTGGTGGCAGCTATAATCAATTCAGCATCAGACATGACTTCCAGTTCTCTACCCTGCAATACCTGCGGCAGAGTACCGTCATTTGAGTCTTGACTAAGGTCATCATCGAGACCAATCTGACTGGCAATAGCGGCAGCGGTAATAGCGTGATCGCCGGTAATCATTTTGACTCTAATACCCGCGGTCTGGCAGGCACGAACTGCCTGTATCGCTTCTTCACGAGGAGGATCGATCATTGCCTGCGGTCCATTTGCCCAGTTAAAATATTTGGAGCCATTATTAGTGGTCAGGGTATAACTGCCCGGCTGCTGCTGATCATTAATGCCCTGCGGCAATTGTTCAACCGAGGTGATTTCATCATAAATAATGCTTTCATGACGAACTTGCGGAGCAATACAGGTATAACCTTTAGCCTGTAAATTATCCAGCAAATGTTGTAACTGATCTGTTTGAAAAAACACTATAGCCGTTCTCCGTCAGTATCAATGCCAGCAAGTTAAACATAAAATGAAGCTATGCCATATTGAGGTATGTCATACTGAGCGGGTCAATTTCAGTAATTTAATCTAGTCCGCAAAACACGCAAAAAAATATAACATATTGGTGACACAAAACATATTGGTGACACAATACTTAATTTCTTTTTATAAAAGGGTAGCGCCCCCTTTCTTCGAATAATGATGCTAGTACAGGAATTTTAATCTTGTCACATCAACATTAAAGCACTATAGTATCCCGTACAGGAAGCAACTAAAAACTGCATAATGAAATACTATCAAATTTTCCATACACCAGAAGAACTCGGTAAACTTGCTCGTGCAGGGAGAAAATCACAAAAACCAGGGTTGCGTACCGCTGCCCCGCGAGCCAACGTGGGCCCCGATTTCTATCTGAATTTGAACGAGGCAAGCCGACAGCAGAGTTTGCCAAGGTTATCTCTGCTGTGCATGCTGCTGGTTTAGATCTTGTACTTGCCGACCGAGTTCGCTCTCGGGATTTATACGACCTCTATGTGTTGATGCGCGGCTATGGCTACTCTCTGGATACGTTGTTTTCCATGGTCAAAGAAATTGGCACCGTAGATGACCCCGAACACTACAAAGCCATCATGCGCGGCGAGATCCCTCTAGATGATGACAACGAAGGACTTGAAGCTGTTGAGCTAGATACTAATTATGAGAAAATCATTAAATATTTCAAGCATAAGATCGATGAGTACGAGACAGGCTTAGCGCGTGATCATTTTCTTGGGAAGCCAGAACTCTGAAGCGCACAGAAGATCCAGAATAGGCAGCCAGTTCATATTGCTCGCGTTTATCAAGTAAGATTTTCACCGTTCTGCTGCACCGATTCAGCCTTTTTTTCAGCACCCGTTGCAAACAGCTTATCAATAGCTTCTGCAGCCGCATCCGCATAAGGCATTAGCACCTGATTAGCACCCGCCTGCTGTAGTTGCTTCGCATCGGCGATGGTGTGAGCCGTTACCGACACTTTACCTTTATAGTTATAATCGCGAAGGCCATGCAACAAAGTGAGATTAACCGACATCTCGCGCACACTGCACAATACCCAGGTTGCCTGCGCTAGCGGCAAACTGGCGAGAAATTCCGGGTCTTCGGCATCACCGTAACGCACCGCATAACCGCTCGCCTCCTGCTTACGCACCAGATCGGGATCAAAATCCACACCAAGTACCCGGTGACCGCGTTGGCGCAACTCGTGAGCAATGCTGGAGCCAAATCGCCCCAGACCGAACAGGATGATATCAACACTGTTTTCATCTGTTGTTTGATCGCCAATTTCTTCCCGGTACGCCCGTTTACGCTCAAACATACCCAGCCAGGGAGCCATTTTTTCATAGAGTGGATGGGAGTAAAGAATCATATAGGTGGAAGCACTAATGGTAATCAAACCCACCAGGGTAATAAGACCCATGGTATCGGCATCAATATGCCCCAGACTCAAACCCAAAGCCCCCAAAATCAGAGAGAACTCACTGATTTGCGCGACCGTTAGACCGGCCAGAAACCCTGTGCGTTTGCGATACCCCATAAAGCCCAAAATGCTCATCACGATTAATGGATTACCAATGAGCACAAACAACGAAAGAATAATAGCCGGAATCAGTTGTGCGCCCAGTGTTGCCAACTCCAGCCCGGCGCCCAGATCGATAAAGAAAAACAGCAACAAAAAATCGCGCAGACTCACCAGGCGCGAGCCAATGACATCACGGTAGGGGGTAGAAGCCAGCGACACCCCGGCAAGAAAGGCGCCCACTTCTTTGCTAAAGCCCAGATACGCACCCAATGCACCCAATGCCACTGCCCAGGCGATGGCAAACAGCACCAGTAATTCTGTCGAACGCGCCAGCAAATGCAACAGCGGGGTCAACACAAAACGCATCAACAAGCCGATGGCGAAAATAAACAGGCCACCTTTGAGCAATACCTCAAACGCTTCACGGCCAAGACTGGCGACATCACCCGCCTCGCCCAGCGCGGCCAGGCCAATCATCACCAGTACCACGACGATATCCTGAATAATGAGAAAACCAATGGCGATACGTCCGTGCAACGCATCTACCTCGCGTTTATCAGACAGCAGTTTGACAATGATAATGGTACTGGAAAAGGTCAGCGCCACCGCCACATAAAGGGCTGTCACAGGAGACATGCCTAAGGCAAGGGCAATAAAATAACCCACCACCGAGGTAAAAATGACCTGCCCCATACCTGTGGCCAGCGCCACCAGCCCCATGGTGCGGATAATGTGTAGATCCAGTTTCAGCCCCACCACGAATAACAATAACGCAATACCCAGCTTCGCCAGCAGGTCAACCTGATCATCAGCCGACACCCAGCCAAGAACTGAGGGTCCCACCAATATGCCGACCACGATAAAGGCAACAATCAGCGGTTGCCTTAGCCGCACAGCAATGGCACCAATGATGGCAGCCATCAACAGTAACGCCGCTATTTCGGTAAAAACATCGTTAAACATAGGTATCACCATTCAGTTTCTCTTATTTTTGATCTGTCACGTCTCCAGGAGGCTGTCCGAGAATAGAGAGCCTACTGCAAATCCCATAAAGGTCATAATCTGAGCTTATTGAAATCGTTAAATAGCACAACTATTCGCCTCATTCAATAAACTCACCTTATAACCTTTCTGTGATTTTCGCTACGACTTCTATTCTCGGACAGCCTCCTGGTTTCCCGGCTTCGCCGGAACCTTTTTTCCGCACCGATGACCAGATAGATGACCAGACCAACCGCCAGGATATACACCCAGTCCATAAAGCCGATAGGTGCTGTATGGAACAGTTTATTCATCAACGGCAGGTAGGTGAAGGCCAGTTGCGCCGCAGTCATGGCGGCGATGCCTACCCAGATCCAGGGATTGCTGAACAAGCCAAGCTGAAATATGGAAAATCGCAACGATCGGCAGTTCAGCAGGTAGAATGACTGTCCCACCGCAAACACATTGACCGCGATGGTGCGGGCTTCAGCTTCACTGGCACCCTGTAGCAGCGCCCACCTGAACAGACCGAAGCTACCGATCAGTAATAACAAGCCGACCAGTACAATGCGAAAAATCATTTCGCCACTGAGAATGGCGGTATCCGGTCTGCGTGGCAAACGACGCATAATACCTGGTTCACGCGGTTCAAAGGCTAAAGCAAGACCAAGTAACACGGCGGTGGTCATATTGATCCACAATGCCTGCACAGGCAGCACCGGCAATGGTTGCGCTGCCATCACTGCGGCGATAATCACCAGCCCCTGACCGGCATTGGTGGGCAAAATCCAGGTGAGAAATTTGATCAGGTTGTCGAATACACCGCGACCTTCTTCCACCGCTGCCTCAATGGTGGCGAAATTGTCATCGGTCAGCACCATGTCGGCTGCTTCTTTTGATACTTCGGTGCCGGTAATGCCCATGGCCACGCCAATATCTGCGCGGCGCAAAGCTGGCGCATCGTTAACCCCGTCACCGGTCATGGCAACCACTTCACCGTGGGCTTGCAGGGCTTCAACCAGACGCAGTTTTTGCTCGGGCGTTACCCGTGCAAAAACGGCAGTGCCAGTGGCAGCCTTGATCAGCTCGGCATCGGACATGACTTCCAGTTCACGACCACTCAGTACCTGCGGAATTTCGCCATCACTCAGGGTAACATCGAGACCAATCTTGCCGGCGATGGCAGCAGCGGTAATGGCGTGATCACCGGTAATCATTTTGACCCGAATACCGGCAGCCTGGCAGGCGCGTACCGCCTGTATCGCCTCTCCCCGTGGTGGGTCAATCATGCCCTGCAAACCAATAAAAACCAGCCCCTGATCAACATTCTCATGGTCAATGCTGGTAGTATCCGCTGACACTGGCAGACGTGCGAAAGCCAGTACTCGCTGCCCCTTGCTGGCCATTGCATCTACCCTGGCATGCACGACATCTTTATCCAGTAGCTTGCTGCTTCCATCGGTTCCCATAATGGTATCGCAACGTTCCAGCATGCTCTCCACTGAACCTTTCAGGCAAACCACCGGGCGGTCGCCACCATGAAGAGTCGCCATATACTGGTGTTGAGACTCAAAAGGGATGGTATCCAGCCGTGGGTAAAGATTCTGTTCCTGCTTACCATCAAGCTCAGCTTTGCTCGCCGCCACCAGCAACGCCCCTTCAGTAGGATCACCCTCGACCTTCCAACCTTCTTCACCCTGTTTAAGGACAGATTCATTACACAGCAGACCGGTGCGCAGCAGTTCGACCAGTGCTGTGTGCTTGCTGACATCCACTTTTTTACCGCTTTGCTGAATTTCACCGTGTGGTGTATAACCAATACCGCTAACTGCAAATTCTTCATCTCCCGCCCACAACTGCTGTACTGTCATCTGGTTACGGGTCAGGGTACCGGTTTTGTCCGAACAGATAACGGTGGTGCTGCCGAGAGTTTCCACCGTCGGCAGGCGACGAATGATAGCGTTGCGTTTTGCCATACGCGCCACACCGATGGCCAGAGTAATGGTCAACACTGCAGGTAAGCCTTCTGGAATCATCGCCACCGACAGGGCTACCGCAGCCATGAACAGATCAATCCAGCTATCGCCATGGTATAAACCGACCAGGAAAGTAATCGCCGCCAACCCTAAAATGGCGTACAGCAACAAATGAGAAAAGCGCGCAATCTTGCGGGTTAGTGGTGTCGCCAGCACCTCGGCACTGGCGATAAGCTCGGAGATGAGTCCAATCTCGGTCGCATCACCGGTTTCAGTGACCACGCCCACAGCGGTACCATAGGTCACCAGCGTGGACGAATAAGCCATATTCGTTCGCTCAGCCAGGATAATATTATGTTGCAGTACAGCCGATTGTTTTTCCACCGGCAGCGACTCTCCGGTCAGTGCAGATTCATCAATCTGTAAACTCCGGCTATGCAGCAGGCGCAGGTCAGCCGGCACCTTGTCGCCCGAGGTGAGCAACACGATATCGCCCGGCACCAGTTCTTTGGCATCGATGCGCTGCTTCTCACCAGCACGTAATACTGTGGTCTCGGTAGTCAGCGCACGAGACAGGGCTTCCAACGCACTCAAGGCCTTGCCTTCCTGCACAAAACCAATAATCGAATTGAGCAGCACCACACCAAAGATAACACCAGCATCCACCCAGGCACCAAGGAACAGCTTAATAACAACCGCTACCAGCAGGATGTATACCAGCGCCTGGTTGAACTGCAACAGAAATCGCAGCAGCGGACCCTGCCCTTTACGCTGAGTCAGTGCATTGGCACCAAAGTTTTGCTGACGGTTCTCTACCTCAAACCGATCCAGCCCTTTATCCTGATCGCTATCAAGCAGATCCAGTACTTCTTCCTGGGGCAGGTGATGCCAGTGTTTTTCCAGCAAGGTTTTCATGTTTGTGTTACTCCGGTGTAAACCTGTCTATCCGTGTTATTCTTATGTGCGTTTATGAATAAGAGTATTGTGGCTCACAAATATAAAATTATAAGGAATATCACATGCAAAATCACCTTAACAATAATAATAGGAACCACTATAAATGGTCACTGATAATTCTATTAACCATATTCTTCACTGGCTGTAACGATAACACAGAGCGCTCCACAGAATCTAAAGCAGGTGATCTGGTCTCTGTGACTCAATTATCGACACATAGCAAACAGACAATAATAACAGTCTTAGGCAATGTTGCAACTCAGATAACACCCGCTTATTCCGTCGACAACTACAAGGTAGTCTATAAGACAAAAGACACCAAAGGTAATTTAATCAATGTTTCAGGTTTGATGGCATTGCCGCAAAAGATAATGGCGGCAAGCAGTCCCAGACTCAGTATTCAGCATGGTACGATTTTTCTTGATCAGCAAGCGCCTTCCTTCAATCATCAAGCTGGCTCTAACTCCGTAATCGCCGCCTCATTAGGCTTTATTGTTACCGCACCCGATTACATCGGTTATGGCGAATCGGCTGGTCAGACGCACCCGCATTCACACAAAGATACCCTGGCATGCGCGGGTATTGATTTATTACGTGCCAGCAAAAGCTGGCTTGAACAGCAACAAATTGCAGAAAACGGGCAGTTATTTATTGCAGGCTACTCTGAAGGAGGATATGCAACACTGGCAATGCAGAAAGTGATTCAGACGGAATTGTTCAATGAATTTACAGTAACCGCATCCGTTCCTGCCGCAGGTTCTTATGACCTGACGCGGGCATCTAAAAGAGACCCTGATGAACCAGCTTTTACCTTCGTGTTTATTGCCTATATCATCAAGGCTTACGATGAAGTTTATGGACTAAACATACTGGCTGATGCGATTCGCCCTGAATATTTAGATGTAGTGAATACACATTTTGATGGCACACGTTCTGGCGCACAGATCAGCGCATTATTGCCACCAACTGATTCCCCTGCCGACAGCTTTTTCAACCGAGCTTTTTTGCAAAAATTTAATAATGGCGAACTACCCGCATTAAGTAATCGAATTGCAGAAAACAATCTGCATGACTGGATTCCAACCGCAGCAACCCGTTTCTTTCAGGCAAGAGAAGACAAGATTGTTGCTTTTGAGCCTGTGGTTCAAATGGTACAGACCATGCGAGGTAATGGCGCAACTGATATTGAACTGATTGAGTGCTATGCAGGCGGATTAGCGACGACACATGATAATTGCTTCTTTCCGGCATTGATTTATTCAGCTGGGTTTTTCTCAACATTGGCCAGGGATTTATAAGAGGGTATCTCTATTAATCTGACATCTGCCGCTTTTAGGTGATCGTAGTATAAAAACAAGATAGAAGTAAAATTCGACATCCCGTTAATAAATAACTCCTTAATAAGCAAGAAGAAACACAAACACCATGAGCAATATTAAAACCAATGTAATAGCAACCATCCAGCGTTGCAACTGGTTTTCACCTGCACCTATCATTAACCTTAATCCGGAACGATACTGAAGCCGATTCCAGGCAGCCATCAGGGATAATTGCCAGCCTGGTAAAATGTTAAAAGAGAATGCGTAAAATGATGCCATAAAACAATGCAGGGGTTTTTCTACGATAAGCAGAATATCACCCGCAGGAATGCGAAATTGGCGGGGGAACCATAAGTTCCTGATGAACGATTGCCGGGCAAACCAGAAGGCAGAAAACGCAACACCCACACCCAGAACAAGCGGCCATAATGCGCTAATTACAGTCTGCTCTGACCAGGGGTTAGTGTCAGAATCTATTGAGATAAACCACGGGTTAAACAATACCACCAGCAATAAAACACTCCACGATAACCACATAACACTAGCAGCCGACTTTGCTGGTGAGCAGGCAATTTTTTTGCCCTGTTGCCAGACCAGATACAAAAAACGCAACATAAGAATGCTGGTTGCTACCGAACTCAATGACCACAAAATTAGCAGCGCGTCACTCCAGGGCAATGATGTTGATGTGGCTGATAGCTTGAGAAAGTGCTTTGCCATCATGCCGCTAGTCCACGGTGCGCCAGCCAGTGCCAGTGCCGGTAGCAACAGACCCGCCAGCAACAAATAGCGCTGAACTTTTGATGCCAACTGCACGGCAACAAAACCCACACCAAGAAACAAAGCACCCTTGGCAATGCCGTGATGCAGGGCAAAAATCAACACAGCAGTTAATAGCAGTGGCCATCTATCCGGCGCAATCAGACCCAGACCAACAACCGTGGTCATTATCCCCATAATGCTAATACTGGAATAAGCCAGCACAACTTTTGCATTGCTTTGTAACACTCCGATAAGCACAGCATAAAAAACCGCCACCATGCCAGCAGCCATCATTATCCCACCCCATACCGGTAATGCCGTTTCGCCTAATGGCAATACTCGCAACCAGCCCAGTAAACCCGCCGCTATCATTGCCCCCGAAAGCACTGCACTGGCGGGGGGCGGCGCCACTGGATGCGCTAACGGCAACCAGACATGCAAACCGATTACGCCAGCCTTGATGCCAAAACCAAGCAGCACCAGCCCTATAATCCAGTTACGCGATGCTGAATCTGCCACCGCTGATTGCACAGGTTGAAATTCAATACTGCCTGCCGCCTGCGCTGCCATGATAAAAGCAGCAAACAACAGCACCTCGCCCACCACCACCAGAATGATAGTGACCCGCCCTGCCCGTAACGCTTGTGCTGTACCATCAAACACCACCATACCGTAAGAGGCAAAACTCATCAGAGCAAAAAAACTGTAAAAAGTGACCATATCCTGGGCAAGAATCAGCCCGAGATTACCTGCCATCGCCAACAGAAACCAGATAAAAAAACCTGATTTTTCCAGATTTAACAAACGCTCAGAAAAATAAGCCGTGCTATAAATACCTGCTGCCAACCATAGCAATGAGGTAAAAAACAGAAATATTCTCGCTGTCTCATCAAAACCAAAAAAGCTGCCGAGTAGCAGCCAGGGCAATTCCACGCTAATGCCGGGAGTCATCAACACAGACATTACAAGTGCCGGCAGTGCCGCCCAGGGTGCGAGCGCGAATACCAACCGGCGCAAACAACCAGACATTAAGCCAATCGCCAGCAATAAGGGCAACCCCGGCACTAGCAACATAACCAGCAGCATAACCAGCGTGGAATCGAAGCTATTCATAAATCAGGAAGCTAAGCCGATAAACACCACGGCAATGCCCAGCAACAAAAACAGGGTGACTGCAAAGACCCAACTTTGCAGCGCACGCTCGCTGAAATCCAATGCGCTTTGCAATGCACGGATACGTAACCAGAGACGGCTCACTTGTGCCAGCCACCAACTGCGCCAGCGGGGCAAAGTTTCATAACCTGCCATAGCCGCCCACGCCAGCACCATGCCGGGGTAACGCTCAAACCACAAACTCGCCTCGTCTTCGTCTGCCGAATGCATTGCAGGGCAATGGCTTCTCGACCCTAACCGGACAATGGTTATATTCAATATCGCTAAAGCAAATACCAAAAGAATAATAAAAAGATAGGCTAAATCTCCGTAACCATGCCATATAGCACGATTTGACAGACCTGTGCCTATGGCTACGAAAAACAGACCGACGGCTAAAATAGTGGCATAAGCGGGTAATGTTTTTAATCGCGCTATTTTCTGTGCAAGCAAAATAACATAAAACATAGCGTAGAATACAGTGACCAGGCCCAAACCCTGGATAATTAGACCCAGCGTAGGTGCAATGATTTCACCCAGCGGCAGCCAGCGCACAAGTCCCAGCAGTGCGATGGCAACAGGAACACCACCCAGCAACACAGCCACGGGTAAGCTGATTGAACGATAAGCCAGTGGCAACCAGAAAGTTAATGGCCAGATACCTGCCTTGAGCGCAAAACCTGAAATAACCATCGACAGATACAGTCCCAGCGAAGGTGACTGCGCCATTGCCTGCACCGCCGCTGTAAAACTCAGGTCATCGGTGTTTGCCAAGACGATCAACAACGCTTCAAACAGTGCCAGATCTGACAGCACCAAAAGCACCAGGTAGGCACGTCCGGCGCGGCGCGCCACATCATCCCTGCCGGATACCAGCAAACCATAAAACCCATAACCCATTAATGTTGAAAAGACAAAAAAACCGACCTGGTCGGTTGCCAGTACCACACCAAGATTGCCTGCCATGGTGAGCAGAAAAAAGCGCGTAAATCGGTTGCTAGCAGTTTGCCCGTCGAATTTTTGTATCACACTAGCGGCAACGAGCCAAAGTATCACTAAAATCGCCAGCAACCATCTTGATACGCCGCCATTACTCAGGCCAGTACCGAACAGCAACCAGGGTAATTCGACAGAATAAGTCAGCGGAACGCTTACCACAATAATGGCAGGTAATAACGCAAGATAGCGGAACCATGGCCGACACGGGTACAATGCCAGCAGCAGCAGCAACGGCAGCCCCGGCACTGACAGCAATAACAAGGTGCCTACTATGTCATTCACGGGGCATATTCCAGCGTGGTAATAAATCGCGCCCACTCCAGCGGGCTGAACGGTGCGGATGCCAGCACACCCAGGATTACCACCAGTATGGCTGTGAATACCGGCGGCAGCAATAACGCCAATGCGGTTTCATAGCGTCCAAAACAACGTTCACCTGGCCAGTCACCACTCGGCTCTTTGAACCAGGCTACATATAAAACGGGCAAAAAGTAAGCGGCATTGAGCAGCCCACTGCCTGCCAGCACAAAAATCACCCAGTCCTGACCAGCTTCCAGTGCGCCGAGGCCCAGATACCATTTACTGATAAACCCTGCCAATGGCGGTGCGCCGATCATGCCGAAAGCCCCGATGGTAAAGGCGGCCATAGTCCAGGGCATGCGTTGTCCGACTCCATTCATCTCACTGACTTTATGAATGCCCAGTGTCTCGGCAAGGTTACCCGCGCAGAAAAACAAAGTAATCTTCATTACCCCCTGATGCACCAGATGCACCATGCCGCCGATGGTTGCGATGGGACCGACGATGGCGATACCGAGAACAATATAAGAGACCTGGCTGACCGTGGAAAATGCCAGTCGGCGCTTCAGGTTGTCCTGAAACAGTGCCCGCATCGAAGCATAGATGATGGTCGCAGCTGCCACTATCGCCAACGGCAATGTCACCCCCAGGCTGGCACTAAATTCGATACCAAACACATCGTAGACCACCCGTATAATGCCGAAGGCACCCGCCTTTACAACCGCCACTGCATGTAATAATGCGGTAACCGGTGCCGGAGCGACCATTGCTGCTGGCAACCAGCCATGCAGAGGAATTAATGCTGCCTTTACCCCCAGACCCGTAATTAATAGTACAAATATAACGATTAATGCCGGATGCTGTGAACTGTCCAGAGCAGACAAAAAACCACGGGCAGTAAATTCCAGTGTACCGGTAATGGTATATAACCAGATAGTACCAAGCAGTAATAAAGCGCCACCAGCGAGGGTATAAATAAGATAAGTGCGACCGGCTTTGCGTGCCGCCTCGGTTCCCCGATGCACAATTAGCGGGTAGGTTGCCAGGGTCAGCAGTTCATAAAACAGCAGGAAGGTAATCAGATTGCCAGCCAGCGCGACACCCACCGTTGCAGTCACACAGAGACTGAAAAAGCCAAAGAATCGACTGCGATGCGGCGAATCCTCCAGATAGCCAATGGCATATATCGTGGTCAGCATCCACAGACCAGCAGAAAGTGCCACAAACAACATAGACAGGGCATCGGCTCGTAATACCAGATCCAGCCCGGGCAACAGTGGCAAACGGGTTTCATAGTGATGGCCGTTAAAAACCCCCCACAGCATGAAAGCCACCAGTGCCAGCTTAAGCAAGGCAGCCCCCAGATTTAGCCAGACACGAGTCTTAACCCGGTTTTCTGCCAGGGTAAAAATCACCAACCCCGCAATCAGTGAACTAAGTACAATCAATAATGGCAACCAGGCATCCCAGTTCATGCTGTGCTACCTGCAAAAGGAAAACCGATATCCATCAATGCCAGCATCCAGGGAGCAAAAAAGCCCAGAGCGATAGCAAGCAATGCCATAACCAATGCCGTCCATTCCATCCTTCTGGGTACTGCCCTGGACTCATGGAGCAAATCAGACTGAGTAAAAGCAAAACCAATTACTTTAAACACATATGCGCCAGTCAGCAATCCACCAACAATCAGCATGATGCCCCACCACCATTGACCTGAACCGATAGCAGCTTCCAGTAACAACCATTTTCCAATAAATCCACCACTGGGTGGCAGCCCCATAAGGCTGACTCCCGCCAGCGCAAAGGCACTAAGAGTCAACGGTAAATGCCGCGCCACGCGATCAAGATCGGCAATACGATCATGACCACCGTAAAACAGGATATTACCCGCAGCCATGAACATCGCGGTCTTGGCGACCGCATGGACTAATAGCAGATAAAACGCAGCCTTCCAGCCGATAATGCTGGCCAGCGGAAACGCCAGAAACAGATAACCGACCTGCACCACAGTCGAATAAGCGACCAGCAATTTAAGCCGTGTCTGACGCAGTGCCTGCACTCCACCCCACAGTACTGCAGTCGCACCGAGTAGACCCAGTAACTGAGCCGGTGCCACAGAAGTCATCGGAAAAACATCCAGCCACAGACGCAACAGAATATAAAATGAGGCTTTTACCACCAGTGCCGACAACAGCGCACTCACGGGTGCCGGGGCACTGGAATGCGCAGCAGGCAACCAGAAATGCAGAGGGAACAGCGCGGTCTTGAGCAACAGGCCGGCAGTCATCAAGCCTATGGCTGCCCACACCGCCGGTGTTGACTCTACCCGCTGCGCCAATATCACAATATCGACACTGCCAACACTGTGGTAAAGCAGAGCAACACCCATAAGATAAAACAATGAACCCAACAGGCTAACCAGCAGATAGCGCATGGCTGCAGTTAAAGCATCAGCACCACCAGACAATGCCACCAGTGCCACTGCTGCCAGAGCCATCAGTTCCAGCGTGACGTAAAGGTTGAAGATGTCGGCAGAGAGAAACAGGGCATTTAACGCCGCCCACAGGAACATCCACAGCGGCCAGAAATGTTTTGCCCTGTCCGGTTGAAAGTAACTGCTAGAATAAATGCTGACAGCCAGACCCACGACAGCAGTCACTATCAGCATTAGCAGGCTCAAACCATCAGCATAAAGATCAATGCCCAGAGGGGCATCCCAGCCGCCGATGGCGTAGCGTTGTGCGCCTTGCGTTACCATCTGCGCACTCAGTCCAGCGACGCTGATAACCGTTGCCAATGCGGTAAACAGTGCCAACTGCACACTGTTCCGAGGCCATAAAAAGCAGCTCATCACAGCGACTAATGGCAGTAAAATAACCACTACTACCCAGGGTATATCTAGTATTACCTGCACTATTCTAACCTTAAAAAACCAGTTGAATCGTAGCGAGGATGGCTAAGATGCTGAAGGTTATGGTTTTTTCTGGGTGTTTTGGCTTTGCTCATAGTCACTCTACGGGTGAAGTCAAAACACCCAGAAAAAACCATAAGATTTAGTGTATTAGACATACGCAGTAGGTTTAACTGATTTTTTAAGGTTTAACGACTCTTTTGCTAATGGCTCTGCAGGCAAGGACTCATCATCAAGTTCGGCACGACCCGTTTTGGCTTTGACTCGCAACATCAACGCCAGCGCCAGCGCGGTGGCCGATACCGCTACCACAATGCCGGTAATCACCATGGCATGTGGTACAGCATCGGGTGTTGCACCTTCGGTGCGAGCTGCCAGTGCAACTAATACCAGGAATACGCCACTGCCCATAATATTAAGGCTAAGAATTTTGCGTAACAAATGCGGATAAATAATCAGCGCATACAATCCTAGAGAGAACAGACCGACACCAACCAGTGCGTAGAGAAAAGCAGGATTCATCATTAACTATGATCTATGGATGCATCTGTGGCTGCATTTGGCTCACCACCAAGAAATAAAGCCGCCAGGGTAACGCCAATAGACAAGGTGGCGGCAGCTTCAATCAGTAAAATCAGCACAGCGGAAAATTCCGGCGGATACTGCAGAAAATTACCCACCAGCAGCATGGATGCCAAACCCACGATAACAAACACCAGCATACCCGCCACCAGAGTAAATCGTAACGGCAAACCCGCTAACTTTGGCTCAGGACACCAGCCGCTTAGTAGCAACAACACACCCACCGCCGCCAGTACCGAACCGGCCTGAAAAGCACCACCCGGTGCATGTGCACCGACCCACAATAGATAACCAGCAACCAGGATGAATATCGGAACCAGCAGGCGCGACAACATATCCAGCACTTCTCCCGGAGGTGACTGCTGTTGTTGCAAGCGGCTTTGTGTGGTGCCACCAAGCGACCAGACAGCTAACAGTGCCAACAACAACACGCCCAGTTCCAGCAAGGTGTCATACGCCCTGAAATTAAGCAGCACGGCAGTAACCGGGTTACTGACACCACTGATTTCAAGATTGACGGCTACAGCTGTACTCAACCCTGATGCCTGTGGTGGCAGTGATAACACAGCATACGCCAGCCCCGCAGTAAAAACACATAACAACACCATCAACAATAATCGAAATGGCAGCAAATGTTTATTGTTCTCAGTTTTCAACTTTGCCTGCCTCGCCATTCTTCTGGCCTTCTTTCAGGGCTTTTTTCTGCTGCCCATCTGAGCCAAGCCTGGCCAATGTTGCCAACAACAGCGCACCCGTCAGACCTGCACCAATGGTGGCTTCAGCCAGAGCTACATCCGGCGCATCAAGCCGCACCCAGGCCAGTGCCATCAATAACCCAAAGGCGATAAACAGCACAATAGCGCGGAATAGATCTGGGCTAGACAGTGCCTGCCAGGCAAGCCACAGCAGGGTTAAACCTAAAACAGCATCAAATAACAGCAGTAAATTCATCGCTCCTGCGCTCCCCGCCTATACCTGCGTAGTAGTGCATCCATGCACGTCATCGCTTCCACAATTTAATACCTCGTTGCCGTGCCGCTGTAGCAACCAGGTGAGCAACACTGGCTCCAGCAAGCAGTACCAATAACCAGATCAACAACAGCTTGCCCACCACTGCCCATGATTCTGCCTGCAAGGCGAGTCCAAGTATTACTAATCCAAGGCCCACGTTATCGGCCTTGGTTAATGCATGCAGGCGAGTATAAACATCTGGAAAGCGCAACAGACCCACCGTTCCCGCAAGAAAAAATACCGCTCCGGCAATCAACAATACCGCAGTGAGAAGGTCAGTCATCAACATGATTCACCACCCAGACACGACGTGCGAAAGCAACGGCTGTTACTACCGCCAACAGTGCAAATACCAGTGCCACATCACGTAATGCTGACTGCTCCAGTGCCTGCGCCAATAAAAGTAAACAGGCAACTGCCGTGGTGCCAAATAATTGTGCGGTCAGCATACGGTCTGCGGCTGTGGGGCCATGCATAATCCGCCACAACCCCGCTACCAGCGTTAACAGAAGAAAAACGGCTACCCCTAAATACAATGCATTCACAGCACTTTACTCCTCACTCGATTAAATCCATTAACTTCAGTGCAAACACCTGCGCCACATGTTTCTCTACCATGTTCAATTCTGAGGCGAAACCAGCCATTTGGTCGAGTACATGCACATGCAGGTATTCTGCGTCCAGCTCAGCGCTTAATGTGCCTGGCAGTAAACTCACCACATTTGCCATAAAAACCCGTGGCAGACCCGGCGGTAGCCGCCAGCGGTAAGCCACTATTTCTGGTGAAATCGGTAGCCGCGGGTGCAACGCTCGCCTGGCGACGTCAATACCACCACACAAAGAACGCCAGAGAAAAAAAGGGATGAATCGCAATATTCCTGATAAGGATAACGGAATACTCGGCAGCAACAATACGCTGGCAAACGTCGCTAAAACAATCACCGGCACACCAATAAACCAGGAATCTGTCGCAGTTTCTGTAATCACCCACCATAATATTGCGAACAGGACGATGCGAAAACTGACGGCAGAAAATGTTGTTGAAATTGTCATAAGCGAGGTAGTCGTTATTGCATAAACATGTGCATTGGCAATTGTAGTGTGGGCATGCTTTCACATTAGCAGATACGCGGCAGCGGATCATCTTCCAGCTCTTCGAGTATGCGCTCACCACCAATAGCGGTTTCCATTAACACATATGATATTTCTGAATCAATAAAACCGATAATTGCCGCATCTTTGCCTTCCTCAAGCGCTTGCCAGGCTGTCAGTAGTGCTTGCGATTGCGTCGGTTCCACCACAGCAACCACCCGCCCTTCGCAGGCGAGATACATGGGGTCGTAACCCAGCATGTCACATACAGACTGCACCGGATCACGCACTGGCAGTTTGCTCTCTGACAATCTGACCCCCATAGAAGTTGCACGAAATAATTCCGAGCAAACAGTGGCAATGCCACCCCGGGTTGGGTCACGCATAAAACGCAGACCTTTATGTTTCATCGCAGCGGTTGTTAGATTTAATACGCTGGCCGCATCCGATTGAATATCGCCACGCAAACCAAATTCTTCTCTCGCCAACATTACCGCAATGCCGTGATCGCCAACCGGACCACTGACAATAATGGTATCTCCATGTTGAATATTTTTCATCGACATGACATGGCCGGCACGAATACCAACACCGGTGGTGGCAAGATACAACCCCCCGCCTTCACCACGGCGTAAAACTTTGGTGTCGCCACAAACCACTTTGACACCAATTTCTGCTGCGGTTTCTGCCAACGTTTTTATAATGCGCTCCAGGGTGGCAATTTCCAGACCTTCTTCGATGAAGGCATTCAGGCTTAAATACTTTGGGATAGCACCGGCCACCGCAAGGTCATTGGTGGTGCCATGCACTGCAAGTGAACCAATGTTGCCGCCGGGGAATTCTAGCGGCTGCACGGTAAAACCATCGGTAGTAAACATTACATCACCATCAAGTATTATCGGCACGGCATCGGCTTGCACATCTAAATCCGGATTAGCCAGGTGACGTGCAAAAATCTCTTCGATAAGTTCGCGCATGTAACGACCGCCATTGCCGTGTGCCAGTGAGATGTGTGTGTCTTGCATTTTTATTTACCTGCTTGTTTTTTTACCACAGAGAACACAGAGGGCACAGAGAAAAATTGGGTTATAGTAATTTGCGCGAAGCACAAACAATAAAAAAACTCTGTGTTCTCTGTGTCTGTAATAAAAGATTTTCATCTATTAAACCCATATTCCATAACCTGGCCGAAACTAATACCCGCATCATTAACTGGTATCAACTCAGGCAGACAAACATCAAAACCTTCGTCCTCCAATAAAACCATGGCTCGCTCTGTTAATACCCGGTTCTGAAACACGCCACCGGAAAAACTCACTGTATTCACCCCGTGTTTGTCACGAATAATTTTTGCCTGCTGCAACAGCGTGTGCGCCAACGATTGATGAAACAAAGAAGCACGCTTGCTAAGGCTTAATGTAGAATCTAACATAACAGCAATTAATGGCTGCCAGTTGCTTATCAATATATTCTCATTCTCTGCTAACTCCAGTTCTATATAGTCACTGGATTTTTCGCACAATGCTTCAAGTTCCATCGGACCCTGCCCCTCAAAACTAGCCATCTTGCGGATACCGGTTAAGGCAGCAGCAGCATCAAACAGACGACCAACCGAAGTGGTTTGTGGTGCATTAATTTTTCGTAACCATGCCTGCCGTAATACTGAATGCAACAGTGGGTCTTTTTCGGGAATATCGTCATAGTTCTGCCCCACTTCCCAGCATAATGCTGCAGCGCTTCGCCAGGGTTGTCGTCCGGCTTTATCACCACCGGGCAGATTAAAACTTCGCATACTGGCCACGCGTAACCATTCACCCGGTTTACCAAGAAACGTTTCGCCACCCCACAGCATGCCATCTTCACCGTAACCAACACCATCCCAGGTGAATACTATAATCGCATCGTCAGCCTTTATAACTTGCTGGCATTCGTAATAAGCGGCAGAAGCATGAGCATGGTGGTGAAACACCGTTTGCACAGGAAGGTTCTGTTTGTTTGCCCAACGTGTGGTTGTATAACCAGGGTGTGAATCGCAAATTAAACGTTTTGCTTTAACACCATAAAGTTTTTGTAAATCATTAATGGTATTTTCAAAAACGTCGACACTGCGAGCCGTGTCCATTTCGCCTATATGCGGTGAAATAATGGCGCGGTTTTTCCATGCCAGGGTGATGGTGTTTTTCATCTGTGCACCGACGGCAAGAACAGCATGTGGCAATTCAAACGGTAAAGTCAGTTCTATTGGCGCACAGCCACGACCGGTACGAATGGGTCGTGGTTTACCGGCAATGGTTCGATACACTGGATCATCCGCCGGTCGCTGTATCGCTCGGTTATGATGCAAACAGGCATCAGCCACATGAGCCAGTCGTTTTTCAACATCACTGTTTTTTATTAAAACCGGCTCGCCACTTATGTTTGCCGAAGTAACCACCAGTGGCCTGGCAAAATCATTTAACAGCAGATGATGCAACGGACTATATGGCAACATCATACCCACTTCATCTAATCCCGGTGCAATCTGATCGGATAAAACAGAATGAGAATTTTGCATAACCGAGGAAACATTCAATACACTGTCATCTCGACCAGCGGGAGAGATCTTGTTCCGCCGTTGCTTAAGATCTCTCCCGCTGGTCGAGATAACAATATCTGAAAATTCACTTTGTTCAGAGTCTTTATTTTTAGCCACCTGTAAAATGGGCCTGGCAGCTTGTAACAAAAATATTTTATCATTTTCACTTAATGTTAGTGATTTTTCTGCAAGCTCAAATGGATTATTAAGCGGTGCCGGGAACATAATCGCCAGCGGTTTATCAGGTCGAGGTTTTTTCTTCCGTAAACAGACAACCGCTTCTGTATTTGTTGCATCACACATCAGGTGATAACCACCGATTCCTTTTACCGCAACGACTTTGCCATCACGCAACAGGTTTACCGTCTTTTTCAGCGCTGCTTTATTTTCCTTGATTACGATCTCGTCCATATGAAAAACAAGTGAAGGCCCACACACTGGACAGGCAACAGGCTCAGCGTGAAAACGCCGATTAAACGGATCTTCATATTCAACTAAACAGGTCGGACATAATTCAAAATCGGCCATAGTGGTATTGGCACGATCATAAGGCAGGCTTTTAATCAAAGTGTAACGCGGCCCGCACTGAGTGCAGTTGATAAACGGGTATTGATAACGCCGGTCTGATGGGTCGTTTAATTCTGCAAGACAGTCATCACAGAGGGTAAGGTCGTTTGGAACACTAATGTTAGCCTGTTCCTGATGTTCGCTGTCAAGAATACAAAAAGTTTTTAACTCACCAGCGGCAGTTTGTTTATCTGATTCGAGTTTGGGTTTTGCTAATGGTGGTTTTTTATCGAACAGGTCTAAAACAAAGCTATCAAGATTTTGAGACTGACCCTGAACAAAAATTTCGACAGTACCGACACAGTTTTTTACCCAGCCAGTAAGTTTATTCTCGATGGCAAGCCGATAAACAAAAGGCCGAAAACCAACACCCTGCACCTGTCCGGATAATACAATCTGCCTGGCAGAGGTTTCAGGTTTTGTTTTCTGTTTACTATTTAAATAAATAGCCATGCCCTATTAATAAGAAACTGTTTTCCAAAAAAAAACTATTTTTCAAGCCACCTCACGCATCCCACCTGCCCACCAGATTCGGCAGGCACCCTCATCCGACACCATACACGGCCCTATTGGGTTTCTGGGCACACAGGCTTTACCAAACAGCCGGCACTCATTGGGATAGATTTTACCCAGTACCACCTGCGCGCAATCACAACCCGGTGGCATTTTCCCGGCGCGTTTGCGGGCATCATCGGCATAAGATGGAAATTGTTTTCTGGCATCGTGATGATTGTAAACTTTATCCAGCATGTAACCCGATGCAGGAATAATACCCACACCACGCCAGTTGGCATCGTACACGTTCATTGCTTTGTTTAGATGTGACTGTGCAGATTTATTGCCGCCAGCTTTTACCAGCTCCGGGTAGCAGTTATCCAGAAAATAACGCTTCTCATTAAGCTGCCTCAAGGTGGAATACATTGCTGCCAGCAGGCTTTCAGGTTTAAAACCGGCGACCGCTGCCGGGATGTTGTGTTCATCGACAACAAATTTCCATTCCTCCGACCCCATAATGGTTGCTACATGACCAGGTGCAATCAAAGCATCAAATCCGGGCTCACCAGATTCCAGCAACATGGCCACTGCCGGCCAGGTTAATCGACCGGACAATAGTACCGATAAATTGTCAGGCACGCCCTCCACCATCATCGCCGCCACCGGTGCGGTGGTGGTTTCAAAACCGGCAGCAAAAAATACTACTGCTTTATCTGGATTTTTTTTTGCAATAATAACTGCTTCTGTGGGCGAGGCAATCGGCCTTATATCTGCACCCTGAGCTTTGGCCTGCTCCAGTGTTCGTGCTTTGACTTTTGGCACATTAACGGGAACACGCAACATATCACCAAAAGCCACTAGAATAATATCTTCATTCAAAGCCAGTTGAATGGCTTCAAATATATCTTCTTCCGGGCAAATACAGACCGGACAGCCGGGACCGGGAACCAGTTCAATATAATCGGGCAATACCTTTCGCAAACCGGCCATGGTTATGGAGCGTTCATGTCCACCACAGACATTCATGATTTTTACCCGGTCTTTTTTATGCGGCAAAGCGTGAATACGTGCTAGCCATTGTTTTGCACTGATGGTCATGACTAGATTCTTTTTCCCTCATCATCATCATGATGATGAGGGTGATGCGGCTTCTGATGATTATGTCGCCCTGAGATAACTGGATGTTGTTCCAGATAACTCTTGCGACTGTCCCGCTTTTTACTTTCTATGTGCTGCTTAATCCAGTCCAGCCATTGCGGCAGGCCTGACTTATCTTTGGCGGAAAGCTCTATTACAGGTGCGGTACTGGCGATATCATGTAAATATTTTTTTGCTCTATCAGGGCTAAAATCATCAAGCACAGGAAGCAGATCACTTTTACTTATCAGCACTAGATCAGATGTGCGAAACATAACCGGATATTTTGCCGGTTTGTCATCGCCTTCCGGTACTGATAATAAAGTAACGTTTAAGTGCTGCCCTAAATCAAAACTGGCAGGACAAACCAGGTTGCCAACATTTTCAATAAACACAATATCAAATTCAGCAAGATCAAGATTATGCAAGGCCTGGTGAATCATGTGTGCATCCAGATGGCAGGCACTGCCGGTAGTAATCTGAATAGCCTTAACGCCATGTTTGCGAATGCGCTCAGCATCGTTCTCGGTTTCAAGATCACCTTCAATAACCGCTATTTTAATATTGCTGTTCGATTCCAGGCCAAGTTGCACAATCGTCGCTTCCAGCAATGCCGTTTTACCAGCGCCGGGTGAAGACATTAAATTAATCGCCAGCACATTAAACGAATCAAAATGCTCGCGATTGTGTTTAGCAGTATGATCGTTTTCGTGCAACAGACTGCGAAGAACAGTAACAGCCTCTTTACCACTTTCAGTTTTGTGAAGTTTACCGCCAGGGCGAATCAGGCCTTCGTTGCCGTGAGTTATGTTACATCCGCAGGTGTCGCACATGGTGTACTCTCCAAATAATTATATGGTTAGAAACAGGTAATGAAAAATGAAAAGTGAAAAATGAAAAATTTAAAAACTAAAACCGAATATCTGGTACAGGCAGTTTTGCTTATCCATTTTTCACTTTTCACTTTTCATTTTTCATTGTCTTCTCAAGACCCACACTCATCAACATCATCTCATCACCACTAATCAACGTGGTACGCCAGTCACCACACTGTTTACAAATTAATTTATTCGGCGAGGCATCCGACTCACAGCCGCACTGGCTACATTTAACCTTAATCGGTAGATGCTCGATAACAAGCTCTGCATCTTCAGCAACTGTCCCCGCACTGGCAAGGGGATAAGCGTTGATTAATAACTGCGCTTCGACACCTGACAATGGCCCTATAGCGATAATAATTGATGTAACACATTGTGCATTACGTTCCAGCGCAATGTTTTTAACCTGGTCTATTATTGACTGGCAAATAGCAAGCTCATGCATAAGGGCACCTCTTAAAACCATCTTTTTGTCCGATTTCGGCGTTGGATGGATTTCTGCGATCCGGGGCCGTGTAACGGTAAATTACATATACACTGCGGCTCCATCCTTTGGTTCGTAAACGGCACATCCATATGCCACTACGCTCGAAATCCATCCACCTTGAACTCGAACAAAAATCTTGGTTTTTAGAGATACCCATAATTAAAGCGACTACTCTGCCGCCAACATCTCATCATACAATTCCCAGGCTGTCTGTGCTTCCTGCTGTGAAATTTTCTGGATAGCATAACCGACATGCACCACTATAAAATCACCCACCTCAAGTTTGTCATCCTGCATCATAAACAGACTAACATCACGTTCGACACCTTTGGCTTCACAGCGTGCTAAAAAGCCATCGATGGATTTAATTTGCATTGGGATACCCAGGCACATAATACATTCCGTAAAGTAATATTTCTGTCTTATATTTAACGTAACTTAGGTTGTTTAGTCTGTAGTCTGTTAGGGATGTGTACTTAAAACACCTGCAGACTAACTGCTTAGCTTGTTTGGCCTGCAGAGGGTTAGGGCTTACGCCCCTAAACTCCTACAGACTATCCACCTGAGTACTTACTATTTAACTTTAGAAAATAATTCAGCTATTTGATCTGCATCAACAAGTCTCTCTCAAATCCCTGACTAAATATAAGGACATATCCATATATTATTATGCCTGAGGCAGCTCCATGTTAAACCATGAGACTTTAATACTGGGAATCGGCAACACCCTGCTTACAGATGAAGGTGCGGGCATCCATGCACTCAATCTGCTGCAATCAAAATATTCTGATAATCCAAATTTAACCTTCATTGATGGCGGTACGCTTAGTTTTACACTCGCAGTATGGATTGAAGACTGCACCAATTTAATTGTTTTTGATGCCACCCAACTGCATCAGCCCGCCGGCACAGTCAACACCTTTGTTGGCAGTGCAATGGATGAATTTCTTGGCAAAACAAAACGCAGTGCTCATGAAGTCGGCCTGCTAGATCTAATGGATATCTCACGTTTAACCGGGCACCTTCCGGAAAACCGCGCATTAATTGGCATTCAGCCAGACAAAATGGGTTGGGGAACGCAACCCACTGAAACCGTTAAAAATGCATTGCCTGAAGCCGTTAATGAGGCAGTGAAATTAATAACACAATGGCAAAAAATTAAGCTTGATCAGGTAACGTCTGCACCGGATGTGTCTTCTAATAGAGAGGTCTTGTCATAGTCATGTCTGAAACGGCTGTACCCGTGACAGATGCCGTCACCTTTAATATCCAGGTCGGCGATGATCTAACACAAAATGTTAAACCGCTGTTGCACGAAATCAAACATGCACTGGATAACTTAATTGAAACCGGCCAGACCACCATAATTGATTTGCGCAGCATTCCGCTGGCACCCGGTGAAGAAGACAAAATTTTAAACATGCTGGGTCAGGGTGAAGTACTGGCTCAACTGAATGCACTGGGCTTAAGTGAAGTTGTTGAAACACAGTATGCGGGGGTGTGGCTTATAACACATTATAACGATGAAGAGCACATTATCAGCCGTTTTATTGAAGTAACAACCATGCCTGAAATCCTGTATTCGCAAACAGAAGATATTATGGCTGCTTATAGCCGTCTGACTCTGGATCTAAAAGCAAAGCCGGAAGATAAATAAAAAAACCAATGCATCGTCGGTGGAGAAATCAGCATGACAAATAATTTCAACAAAGATAAAACACTTGGTGAGGTTATGCGCAGCCAGGGCATTTCCCGCCGCAGCTTTCTAAAATTCTGCGCCGCCACCGCGTCGATGATGGCGCTATCACCAGCGATGATTCCTAAAATCGCACACGCATTAGAAAATGCCAGAAGACCGTCTGTTATCTGGTTATCATTTCAGGAATGTACCGGCTGCACCGAATCATTAACACGGGCACACACAGCAACCATTGAAAGCCTGATTTTTGATTATATCTCACTGGACTATCACCATACGCTACAGGCCGCCGCCGGACATGCTGCTGAAGAAGCACGCGAAATAGCGATGAAAGAAAATTACGGCAACTACCTGGTCGTTGTTGATGGTTCTATTCCAATGGACAATCCCGGTTACTCTACCATTGCCGGCATCAGTAATTACGACATGTTGATGGACACCGCCAAAGGCGCTGCCGCCATCATTGCTGTTGGCACCTGTGCAACTTACGGCGGCATTCCACATGCTAAGCCGAATCCAACCGGTGCGGTGTCTGTTGGCGACTTAATCAAAGACAAACCAATCATTAATGTACCTGGCTGCCCGCCTATTCCTGTAGTCATCACCGGCGTACTGACCCATTTTCTCACCTTTGGCAGCATTCCTGAGCTTGACCATCTTGGTCGTCCAAAAGTGTTTTATGGGCAAAGCATCCACGATCGCTGTTACCGCCGGCCTTTTTATGACAAAGGTCTATTTGCAAAAACCTTCGACGACGAAGGTGCAAAAAAAGGCTGGTGTTTATATGAACTAGGCTGTAAAGGGCCAACCACTTACAACGCCTGTGCCACCACCAAATGGAATAACGGCACCAGCTGGCCAATTGAAGCCGGACATCCCTGCCTGGGTTGTTCGGAACCTGATTTCTGGGACGGCGGTGGTTTCTACAAAGCACTATCAATGCCGACTGAAAACATTACGCAAACGGTTATTTATACAGCAGCTGGAGCCGTAGCCGCCGGAGTCGCATTAGGCGCGATGAACCGAAACAAAAAGAACAGCGCAATGGCGGCGCATAATAAAACCACCATTAATGACCTAAAAAAATAGAACGGAAAAAATAGCCCATAAAAACGAGGAAAAAATAATGACTGAGATAGACTTCCTGAACTGGGTACGTGGCCCGGGTTTTCAGATTGCAATTATCATCTTTGTTGCGGGAGTGATTATACGTTTTGCCGAAATTTTGCTGCTGGGTCGTAAAACAAATTTAGCGGAAGCCAAAGGCTCTGAAATGCGTAGTGGACTGCGAACCATTGTTTCCAGGTCTTTTCCTGATAAAAGCACCTTTCAACGTTCCATGTTTACTGTGGTCGCCGGTTACATTTTTCATTTCGGTCTGTTTGTCACCATCTTTTTATTTGCACCGCATATACTCATGTTTAAAGATATTTTTGGTTTCGGCTGGCCGTCTTTACCGACACCGGTAGTTGATGCAATGACGGTAGTGACTATCATCGCGCTACTTGCAGTACTGGCACATCGTATGCACAACAAAGTGCTGCGATTTTTAACGACCAAAGAAGATTACCTGGTCTGGCTGCTCACCATACTACCGCTCATTACCGGATATATCGCCTTCCACCGCATCGGCCTGCCGCCAACAACAATGCTTGCCCTTCATATTCTTAGTGTTGAACTGTTACTTGTTATTTTCCCCTTTACCAAACTGATGCACAGCTTCACGTTTGCTTTATCACGCTGGTACGGTGGTGCTATTTCCGGATACCGAGGAGTTAAGTCATGAGTGCATCATTAGATAAAGGCATTAATGCGCTAAAAGAACAGGTTGATTCCAGTGTCGCAGCCTTTTTCAGTAGCTGCGTACATTGTGGCATGTGTGCCGATGCCTGTTTGTTTTATACCGAAACCGGTGATGCAAAATATACCCCCATCAGCAAAACTGAGCCATTACGCCGCATCTGGAAATCTGAATATACTTTGATGGGCCGTTTTGGAAAAATGCTGGGTCTAACCGCAAAGGTTGATGATAAATTACTGACTGACTGGGAAACTCTGGTATACGACAGTTGCACTTTATGTGGACGTTGCTCTATGGTTTGCCCGGTTGGTAATGACATCACACTGATGATTCGCAAAACACGAGAAGGCATGGCAGCAGCCGGTCATGCACCAGAAGATTTAATTGCAGCCACGACACGCGCAGTCACCATTGGCAGCCCAATGGGGGTGAAATTACCGGCATTGATGGCGCAGATCAGACACGTCGAAAAAGATACCGGTTTAAAAATACCACTTGATGTTGAAGGTGCAGAATACATGGTACTGCTGTCTTCGATGGAAATTATGAATTTTCCTGAATTTATCGAAGCCATCGCAAAAATCTTTGATAAAGCCGGTGTCAGCTGGACCATTTCAAGCGAAGCCTTTGAAGCCACTAACAGCGGCATCCAGATTGGGGTATCCGATATTGCCGCCGAACTGGTACAACGTATTGTTGATGCTGCTGAAAAACTGAAAGTTAAAACCGTCATCAGCCCTGAATGCGGCCATGCTTATATGGCGATTCGTTGGGATGGCCCTAACCTGGTTGGCAAAGCCTTTAGCTTCAAGGTAAGACACATCCTGGAAGTGCTGGACGAATTCCGCAAGGATGGTCGCCTGAAAATCAGCGGCAAAGAAAAACAACGTCTTACCTATCATGACCCCTGCCAGATCTCACGGCGCGGCGGCGTGATCGAACAACCACGTAATTTAATCAACATGTTTGCAGACAACTTTGTTGAAATGCCCGATAGCGGAAAAATGAACTGGTGCTGCGGCGCTGGTGGTGGTGTGAGTTCAAATGAACGTGCCGATGAAATCAGACTAAAAGTTTTCCAGCGCAAAAAAGACCAGCTTGATAAAATTAAACCCGATGCCATTATCAGTGCCTGTTCAAACTGCCGTATTCATCTTGAAGAAGGAATGGAAAAATATCATATGGATATACCACTAATAAGTCTGACGGAAACACTGGCAGAACACCTGGTGGAAGACTGATAAAAAAATTCATAAGAAGAGAGAACAAACATGAGTGAATCCGGCACAAACGAAAGAATTGTAGTTGACCCGATTACCCGAATCGAAGGCCATTTACGAATTGAAGCCGAGATGGATGGCAACAAAATCAAAAGTGCCTATTCTTCCGGAACCATGGTACGCGGTATTGAGACCATTCTTAAAGGTCGTGACCCGCGTGATGCCTGGGCCTTTGCACAACGTATCTGCGGTGTCTGCACACTGGTACATGGACTGGCTTCGATTCGCTCGGTAGAAAACGCACTCAGCTACACAATTCCAAAAAATGCTGATCTGATCCGCAACCTGATGAATGGCGCACAGTACATTCATGACCATGTGATGCATTTTTACCATTTACATGCACTGGACTGGGTGGATGTGGTCTCTGCCTTAAGTGCTGACCCCAAAGCCACCTCAGAACTGGCACAGTCAATAAGCAGCTATCCGAAATCCTCACCCGGCTATTTCGCCGACATGAGAAAGAAACTGAAAGGTTTCGTCGAATCCGGCCAACTGGGTATTTTTGCTAATGCCTACTGGGGACACCCGGCTTACAAACTGCCACCCGAAGCAAACCTGATGGCGGTATCGCATTACATGGAAGCCCTATCCTGGCAGCGTGATGTAGCACGTTTGCATACAATTTTTGGCGGCAAAAATCCACACCCGAACTTTGTGGTCGGCGGTGTTCCCTGTGCCATTGACTTAAATTCCGATTCCGCCATCAACATGAAAAAACTGTCACAGGTACAGGACATCATCAACCAGATGAAAAGTTTTGTTGATCAGGTTTATTTACCCGACACATTGGCGATTGCCGGTTTTTACAAAGACTGGACCACACGCGGTGAAGGTCTGGGCAACTTCCTCACCTTTGGCGATTTCCCGTCTAATGGCATGGAAGATCCTTCCGGATTCATGATACCAGCCGGTGCTATTCTAAATCGTGACCTCAGCACAATACGAGATGTCGACATGAATGCCGCAGACGAAATCAAGGAATACATCTCACACTCCTGGTACGATTATGAAGCTGGCAAAGAGGCGGGTTTACACCCTTACGATGGCGAAACCAATCTGAATTACAGCGGACCGCAACCACCATACCAGCATCTCGATGTCGATCAGTCCTATTCATGGCTAAAATCACCGCGCTGGAAAGGCCACGCCATGGAAGTGGGGCCACTGGCACGAGTACTGATGTTATATGCCAGCGGCCATGAGCAAACCAAAGAACTGGTCGGCATGACCCTGAAAAAACTCGATGTTCCAGTCACCGCTTTATTTTCCACCCTGGGCCGCACCGCTGCCCGCACCCTGGAAACCAAAATCATGGCAGATGCCATGCAGGGCTGGTATGACGATTTAATTATTAACATCAAAGCCGGTGATACTAAAACCTTCAACGAAGTTTTATGGGAACCGTCTTCCTGGCCAAAAAGCGCACAGGGTGTAGGTTTTATGGAAGCCCCTCGTGGCGGTCTGGCTCACTACATTGTGATTGAAGATGAAATCATCAAAAATTATCAGGCAGTGGTACCAAGCACCTGGAATGCCGGCCCCAGAGATGGCAAAGGACAACCGGGAGCGTATGAAGCGGCACTTGAAGACAACCATGTTTTACATGACCCAAAACAACCTCTAGAAATCCTGCGCACCATTCACAGCTTTGACCCCTGCCTTGCCTGCGCCGTGCATTTAACCGATCCCGATGGAAATGAAATTATTAAAGTAAAGGTACAATAATGAAAAAATCACTAACTTCCATGTTATTACTACTCACATTATTTTTAGTTTCAACTTCTGCACTGGCGCACACAGGTCACATAGCTAATGACGCTGCCCATGGTTTTTTGCATGTTGAGCACATCATCGTACTTGTTGCGGCTGGATTAATTGTTTACGCTATAAAAGTATTATGTAATAAATAAAATCTCGCAACTGTGTTGATCTGGTTATAACATCTTCCGACAATTATCCTGACACACTGGGTAATGGATGGCGTTACACATCTCAACAAATGGATCGAAGAAGTTGCTCACAACCCCTTCTTTTGGATAGGTCCTAAAGATAAAAAAATATAACAAAAAACACCTGAAACAATTAACACAAGGCCTAATAAGTCACTGCACCGGAATTTGCAATGTTATGCTACGCTTCACAAAATCCCATGAGCTCAAACGTTAAGGCTTCTGTACAGGATTACTGGAAATGAAATCTGATACCGTGATCGCTGTGGACGAAAAATCTCTCAATACTTTATTATCTTGCGTCACAAGCCGAGTATTAAGATGGTGAGCAAGGGCAACAAATTCGCAGTCATAGGATGAGCAAGTGCTCTCATTTATAAGTGCAAGCACTTGTGTAGAAGAAACATCAAATTCATTGTGAGCCATAATTGATTCAGCGGTATCTTGAAGTTGCATTGCTTTCTCTAGAGTAATAATTTCCTTTCTAAGGTATAACGCTAAAACATTTCGAAACTCACTTTTCCAAAGTAATGGTGCCACCCAATTTGGGTCTAGTTTATATAGGATATCAACCGAGCCTGAATATGATGTTGGGAGTAAGAGATAGGAGATGATATTTGTATCTGCGACAATCATGGTCTGCCTACATCAATAGCTCGTTTGATATCTTCTGCAGTGATAACATTGGGGGTGATTTGTGAACGAAGTGCGTGAATGTCACGAAGCCTATCTTCTGGAGAGACCTTTTTAGGAAATAAAAAACGCTTGAGACAGACGATTACCTCGCTGTTAATGCTCCTGTGATGCTGTTCTGCAGTATGTTTTAGCTCATTATATAGATCGTCAGGAATGTTTTTGATGGTCAAGGCAGGCACGGTGAATGTCTCCAATAAATTCAATGGTGTCATTATGGTTGCATTATGCATGTCAGTCAAGTCGTGTCCCCGTGAACAATCAAAATGAAATTTAATATCTCAAAAATGATGCATCCGGCAGTTTATGATCATCCGGTTACAAACATACAACTCATCGAAACCCACATTTCCTGGGTAATTCTAACCGGTGACTTTGCCTATAAAATTAAAAAGCCGGTGGACTTTGGTTTTTTGAATTTTTCTACATTAGAAAAAAGACACTACTTTTGTCAGCAGGAATTAGATCTCAATCGCAAACTGGCACCAGAAATTTATCTTGATGTTGTTGCTATCAGCGGCACATTGAATGAGCCTCGACTCTCTGGCAGCAGCACAGTTTTTGAATACGCAGTAAAAATGAAACAGTTCCCGCAATCTGCTCAGCTGGATAACATGCTGGCTGCCGCTGAACTTAAATTAGAACATATGGATGCCATTGCGCATATGACTGCTTATTTTCATCAGTCCACCGATATTGCTAATGAGGCTATGGATTATGGCAATAAGGAAACACTTTATCAGCCGGTCGAAGAAAACTTTAAACAGATAAATGAACACCTGGTATCAGAGCTACACACAGATAAACAATATGCAGATAAACTGACAGTACTTTCACAGTGGAGCAGATCTGAATTAGCTAAACAACAAGCCGTGTTTGCACAACGCAAAGCGGATGGCTTTATTCGTCAATGTCACGGTGACATGCATTTACGAAATCTGGTCTGGCTGGACAACAAACCAGTGGCATTCGACTGCATCGAATTCAATGACAAATTAAGCTGGATTGATGTAATAAGTGAAATCGCATTTTTAATTATGGATTTGCAGCACCGTCAACAACATCAACTGGCCAATCGTTTTTTAAACTGCTACCTTGAGGTCACTGGTGATTATGCCGGGTTATCGGTTCTACCCTTCTATCTTTGTTATCGTGCACTGGTTCGCGCCAAAGTAAATGCCTTGCGCGTAGAACAAAAAAACATTACTGACAAAGAAAAACAACAAACCGATACTGAATTTATGGCTGAATTTGAGTCATACCTTGAACTGGCAAGCAGTTATATAAAACATTCCACTCCAAAATTAATTATTACGCGTGGCCTATCTGCCTCAGGAAAAAGTACCGTCTCACAACAGTTAGTTGATACAACAGGAATGCTACGTATTCGTTCAGATGTTGAGCGTAAACGATTATTTGAACTTTCCTTAACCACAGGTGCTGCAAACAATATTGATTCTGGAATCTATTCAACACAGGCATCATTGCAAACTTATAAAAAACTAGCTGAGCTTGCATCTAACATAATCAACGCTGGTTATAGCGTTATCGTTGATGCGGCTTTTTTAAACTATGAGCAACGTCAGCTATTTCAACAACTCGCCAGTCGTTTAGGTGTTTCTTATATCATCCTGGAAATAACAGCACCTGCTGAGATATTACGACAGCGTATTAAAAAAAGAATACATGATGTTTCAGATGCAGACTTAACAGTGCTTGAACATCAACTTACACACTGGCAGGATTTGCAAAAAGATGAAGTTAATTCAGCAGTTTCTGTCAATACTACTGGCGTGCTGGATATTAACAAGTTAATCAATACGATTAACACAAGATAGGAGCTTTGTACGAGCGAGTAAAAACTTAATACCACGGTCATCTCGACCTACGGGAGAAATCTAATACCGCAGTGGTTCAGGATCTCTCCCGTAGTTCAGTAGGCTGGGGTGAGGTACGTGCCCCAACAGGACACCATAGTGACTTTGTTGGGGCTCATAAAAACATTCACCCCAACCTTGTATCAATATTTGGTTTGTATTGATGCTTGCATTGCTCGGTGCTTTTTTAGCCCATGTTAGTGTTAACACGCTCAATGAATATTATGATTTTATAAGCGGACTGGACTTAGAAACCATAAGAACACCATTTAGTGGTGGCAGTGGTGCTTTACCGAAAAATCCTGAAATGCAAGGCAGTGTATTAGCTGTTGGTGTTATCTCCTCAACTGTTTTGTTAATGATTGGCAGTTTTTTTATCTGGCAATACGGAATAGGTATTATGCCGATAGGTGTTATCGGTATGATATTAATAGCAACATACACTGGCTGGATTAATAAACATCCGTATATCTGCCTAATAGCACCCGGTCCTGGTTTCGGTTTTCTTATAGTCGCGGGTACTCAGTTTGTATTACAGGGGCACTATACACCATTGTCCTTGCTGGTTGCTGTGGTGCCTTTTTTTCTGGTTAATAATCTTCTGCTACTTAACCAGTATCCTGACATTAAAGCGGATGCTAATGCGGGCCGAAATCATTTTCCTATCGCCTATGGCATCAATCTTAGTAATGTGGTTTATGGTTTTTTCTCCCTGGCAACAGCGGCAACAATTATTGGTTACGTCCTAACTGGCATCCTGCATATGTTGAGTTTGATAGCACTACTACCACTACCTCTCGCTTTTTTCTCTTTATATGGTGCAGTAAAACACGGAGAGACTATTGGTGATTTTCCACAATATCTTGCTACCAATGTAGCCGTGACAATACTGACGACATTGCTGCTAGGGATATCGCTAGTTCTTTAGTCCGGTAAGCCGGTACGTAGGGAAAAGACACTGAATACTTTAATAGACACTTTTCAAGGTCGCCTTTGGGTCGTTTTTTCCCATTCATCTTATTTTTCTAAACGTTCACATTAGTATATCGGGCATACTGATAACAGTGATGCTCACGGATTGATGATTCAGCCGCCAATGTTGCACAATAATTAGTTAATGTGTCTGGCAGTTCGATATCGATAAATTCAACCTGTTTAGAAGCCTGAACTTTAGTTGAGTGGTGTTGAATCAATGCTGGAAGCTGCGGCGGAACGGTTAGGGTAAATGCAGTAGGGGAGAGAGATAATCCGCTACCCAGAACTTTCATATAGGCCTCTTTTCGGGTCCAGAGTTGAAAAAAGGCAGACTTCTGTTTTTCTTTTGTTAATGAAAATAGTGCCTGCTGCTCGTGGGCTGTAAAGAATCGCTGACAAATTGCTGACCAATCTGTTTTTCGATCCATATATTCGATATCAATACCCACCTCTGTGTCACTAGTGACTGCGAGCAGTGTTATATCCTGCGTATGACTTAGATTGAACGTTAAAGCCTGTCTGTCGTAGTCAGCTTCAACGAGTAAAGGTTTTCCCTTTTCACCACGTTGATACTGGATGCGGGCAGGTTCTATGGACAAATACTTTGCCAGTACGGAGCGTTTAAATCCGTGCGATATGATGAAACGGTTTCGATGAATGTCAAACTTGAAGCGTTGCGCTCTTACCCGTTCTTCGGCAGATAAAAGAGAGCTGAAATAGTCCAGTCTCTGCTGTACGGTATCTGCCCGGCATAACCAGATATCAAAAACACCTTGCTGACATTTAAAACCTGGATTCTCGCTCCAGTGCTGGGCTGTGCCCATTTTATCTAGTACTCCGTCAAACCAGTATTGACGGAGCAGCAGGAGCAACCGGGATATATCGCTGATATTGTGCCGGTAGAGACAGGCCCTGACTTTTAAATACCTGGATACGATACTGATAGGCCGCGCCAAACATCAGATGTTCGGCAACATCGACCACCTTGCGGTTTTTATAATCATGCAAATAGGTCGAGGCCACCCAGTCATTAAAGGCACCCATCGCAGGTCCACACCAGATCTGATAATCAAACTCACGGCCTTTAATACCGGCATTTGACCAGCGGGAAGACTGACCCAGATACCAGCGAAAAACCAGCGCCATCTGTTTTTTGGGATTATCTTTTGCCTTCTCGATTACCGATGGATCACGTTTCTGGAAAAATTCTACGGTCTGCTGCCAGATGTTATCTACAGTATTTTGCAGGATCTGTTTCTCCACCTTCTCCAGCTCTGCAGTTGGAATTTCAGAGAGGCTGTTATAAGTGGAATACAACTCATATAACTTCTGTGCACGCATGGGGAACAAAGTCCCTTTTTTGAGAACCTGCAATTTGATGCCGCGTTCAAACATGTCGGATGCCGGAGCCATCATCACATCGGCCATACTTGCCTGCGCCAATAATTTACGGGTATGCTCAGAGGCTCCCGCCTCCACGCAACTCTGGTTAACCGAGCCGGTAACGACATAGGCCGCACCCATCATATAACAGGCCAGTGCAGCCTCCGGTGTAGCCACACCGCCAGCCGCACCCACTCGAATTTCAACCGGGTATAAACGCTGTTGCTGAATATCATCACGTAAAGCGATTATTGATGGCAACAGAACGGTCAGCGGACGATTATCGGTATGTCCACCCGAATCAGCTTCCACAGTAATATCATCGGCCATGGGAACTTGCTGTGCCAGTTGTGCCTGCTGCTGGCTGAGCAAACCATCTGCGACCAGTTTATTGAGTATCTGCTCAGGAGCCGGCTGCATAAAGACAGTGGCCACCTCTCGCCTGGAGAGCTTGGCAATAATTTTATTATTGATCTGAATATGGCCCTGCTGATCCTGTTGCAGGCCCTTAGCGCGATAATAAACCAGTGAAGGTGTCATGTTGAAGAAGGCAGCAGCCTCAATCACTTTCACACCGTATTTCAGGTAGAGATCGATGGTGCCCTGTTCAATCGCCGGTTCGGATGGATTATGGATAAAATTAAAAACATAGGGGCCGCCGGGTAGCGCTTGCTGAATATTTTTGATGGCTAGTTCGACACGGTAAAGGTCGAGGCCACCCGCCCCAAAAGAGGCCAGAATATTGTCTTTTCCCAGGTTGATGACCATCTCTTCAGAGGAGATGCCATTCGCCATGGCACCGGTCATATAGGCGTATTTCACCCCATAAAACGCCTTAAAAGCGGGATCACCCAACTGCTCTGCAAGCATTGGTGGCACAAAGGCGGTGATTTTTGTGACATCATCGCAGCCCTCATTATTGATAATAATCTGCCCATTATGCTGAATGATATAACACGGTTTATTCAGTTTCTGTAAACATTCCAAACCCTGAATCGACATCTTATTCGGCCTCCTGAATGCTAAGGCCGATATTTTCTACCGAGTAGATCCGCAGCTCATCTTTCCACAAATTACCATCAATAAGAATATCAATCCGACCGCTGTTGTTCCTGATCTCCTTGATATGAACCTCAAGTGTCATCTGTTTGTTGTCCGGGATAATCTGTCCCCGATAGATCCACTTAGCTTCATCTTCAACCAGACCAAAACGTGGGTTTTTAAAGTTTTTGCCCAGATCCTGTTGCAGAGCATAGACCTGTATCGACTGAATCATCGCCTCCACACCCAGAGAACCGGGCATTACCGGATCTTGATAGAAGTGGCAGGGATAGAACCAGTCGGAGGCATCGATAACATTCATCGAGTGGACATATCCTTTGCCATATTTGCCACCATCAACAACCACAATTGATTCATCAATAAAGTCCAGCATGCCACCAGCCAGATGGTAATAAGGTTTATCCTTTTTAGCGGCATAAAAATCTAACCTGGCCTGTTCTGAGTGAAGGTCTATCTCAATCAGCCTGTGCTGAGATATCGACTCTTCTTTATACCAGGGCAGTCGCTTTTTGCCCTTATCCATGCCCACCTGATTAGACAGCGCATCGGCGGTAAAGAAACCAAACACCGCATCACCTTCATAAAAAGTTTCACCGTCGCAAATCAGCTCAAAGCTGAACTTCTGGATAATATTGTTCATCACCGCAGAGGTAGAGACCATGCTCGACTTATTGACGATGGTTTTGCCGCGTAGATCAATCTCTTTAATCAATCGCCCAGTACCATCAAGATTACGGAAATAGAGATTTGAATCCGGGTAGATCAAGGTGCTGCCAATGTGCGATGTCAAAAATCCATTCGGCTGTAACGCGATCTCCATCAACATAGAATAAGGCGATAAGGCCGGGTAGGAATTCTCGGTGCAGAACCAGATATCCTCGGCCACATCATATTCAGTGGTGCACCCGGTAGTATTTTCAAAGTCATGTCGCTTACCATCTACACTTTTCACCCGATGCATCAGTTGCAGATAGCCATTGGGGGTACGCGGTGGACGTCTTGGCGGGTCGCCAGCTTTTGCCGGTGGCTGTTTATAAACTGCAAACTCCGGGCCAAAACAGGCTTCAATATCACCGGTGGCGAAATGTTTTATCTGCTCTTCGGTGAATAGCGGTGCTTTTGCCGCAGGGCTGGTTGTCGTTTGTGGTACAACAGCCAGTGGTGGTGCCAATTGAGTTGATGACTGAGCTGCTTGCGGTATAACGTTGGCGACAACATCGCCCACAGCAGACCCTTTAAGCAGCAGCTTCTCTGTGGCACTCTTTTCCGATAGCTCAAGACAGACATTTCTAAAATCGACCACCACTTTGCCATCAATTAGAATATCGACATTACCTTTGGCATAGGGTTTTGGACTAAGGCCTATTTCCGTCACTTCCAGTCGATAGGTCATTAATCGATCTTTGGGTAGCGCCTGCCCCCGGCAACGAATAGGCTGAGCTATGTTCTGCATAGTCTGGAAGCGAGCATCTTCCACTTTGCTGTTTAAGCCCAGATACAGCATGAAAAATTGCAGTAACTGGACACAGCCTTCAGACATCAATGAGCCGGCCAGAACGGGATCATCACGGAAGTGACTGGTAAAATACCACTCATCCGGCAACAGCTCTTTTTCGGCCTCAATCAGTCCCAGCCCCCACAATCCACCGCTACGATCAACTGAGGTGATGCGATCCAGCATAAGGATTTTTTCTGAAGGGAAATGCAAAGACGGATTTTTGCCCATTTTGTCGTGAGCTGGACTAGCATAACAACTGGCTAAATCGCCAGTCATCAGTGAGTGCATATCATTCTTGTCAAAACAGGTTTTGGCACACTGCAAAATGGGCGTAAAGGATGAACTGGTCACCTGCTCCCGCGTAGTGATCTCTTCGTTGGTACGAATAACACCTTTACCGACGGCAAGCTCTTCTTCCGAGAAGAAACCGGCACAACCTTCATCCATTCTCAGGATCATTTTATCGCCGACAAAACATTCATAAGAGAAAAAGAACAGCAGGTTGTTTTTATGTTTGGCGAAAGAGTTGATGGAAATTTCGTAACGCAAGGTCTGACCTTCTTTGGGCTGATCGTCCAGGAAGGTCAAAGTACAATCCAGCAAACGATATAAATATTTGCCCCTGTTATCAAAATCGATACCCATGTAGCTGATCAGCAACAGATCACATTGACCCGATTCGATACAGATACAGGTCGGTATCTGGCCGTCCGTTGAATACCAGGCATTGCGTGGAATATCATATTCCGTGGTCATTTTAGAGGGGACAAATTCTCCTCGTCTGGCCTGCATTTCAGTAACACGGGTCACCAGCAAATAGGGATCCATCGGCAACATCACTCGCTTTGGATAGCTGTCGATGATGTCATATTCAGCGCCAAAGACATTACCAATTTTTCCATAGGCAAATTCACGCAGGTCCTGTTCACTGTAAATGATTTGCTCGGGTGTACTGTATTCTGTTGGGAATAACGGTTGAACCGCTACGCTCTCATTAGATGCAGAGGCTGTTGTTTGAGTGACCGCAGTAGCGTTACTGACCGGTACAAGATGCTGTGAACCAGGTGAATAGATGCTATTGATAATAGATGCCGTTAAGGTTTGCAATCCCTGATATCTTGCAGCCATAAATCCAGCATGCATTTTGCTGATATTAATATTGTGCCGTAACATCTTTCGCAACATTTCATCCTGGTAGCCGGACGAGTTTCCAGTGACATGTCCAGCGACATATCCAGGCGACCCATTGGCTACTATTTTTCTATCGGGCATGTTTTGTCTCTTTTTATCTATGCTCACTGAATGCTGTTTATTTTCTGCTGCTGCTGTGTTTAGTTGGGGTACAACCGCTGGTTGGTGTTGAGCAATGTTAACAAGGTCTGCTTTTTTGATCTCTGCAACAAATTCTTCTGCAACGAGTTTTAATGGTTCGGCCTGCTCTTGTTCAACTTGTGCCTGTTCAACCCGCTTCTGTTCAACCCGCTTCTGTTCAACT
>CAYQXD010000004.1:0-43793 GCA_964421315.1 uncultured Thiotrichaceae bacterium
CATTCTTCATAAAAGCATGGATGCTGAATCCAATTTATTACACACCTAACGTTTTGCATAACTTGACGGTTTTATACAGAGCAGAGTGAAACGGCGCGGCGTATAAAACCGGTCAACGTTGATGCACTTGTTAGGCGATTTTATCTTTACCACCTGTAGCTTTGACCTTTTCAGTCTCCTCAACAAAATCTGCTATGCCTGGAAATGAGCTTCTGCCTCCTGCAGCTTCTCTGAAGTTTTTTAGTATTGCATGTCCATCTTTTGCAGATACCAAATAACTAAATTGCTCTGATATTATCTGTTTGTCAGCAAGGTTATGCCTCCATGCTGTCATTATTGTTTCTAATGTATTTAGGTAGGAAACGATTATCCATCGTATTTCTGCGGACTCGTTTTCAGATAAATCAATAGTTTTATTGTCATCCCATGATTTTATTTTTTCATCAGTTGTATCGGGAAGGCAACCTAAAATAAGATGTTTATTCTTTATATCTATTTTTATTGCATTTTCATTAAATAGTTCCTTAGACTGATTAAAGTCTAGTGTTTCTGCAAATTTTCGTGCAATTGAACCTCTTCTATTTAAGTTTGTGCTCCATTCCACTAAAAGATTAATTGCGGTTTCACGCCTTGATCTTTCATGGTCAGCTCCTAGGTTTTTAGTTGAGAGTTCTAATTGTTTTGTGGATGTTTCTAATTGCGCTACAGAAACTTTAACTTGTGCGAGTGCTGCCTTGAATTGCCCAATTGCGATAAAAATAACGCCTACACCAATAATAGATGCTATTGCTGTAATCCAATCTGGAATTGTTGCCATGCATGTCTCCATTAATTATTTTCGCCTAACAGTTAAATATACAGCGCCGCAAAACTCCTGATTTCAGGTAGATATACAGCGGCTCGGCTAACAGAGATAGTCAGCTCTGTATAACTCCGTTACAATTGGTTTAATTTAGGGAGTACATATTAATACGTCAAGGAGGACTTGTCATGTCAGTAAGTGAATCGCCCACTCATCAGGCTTCTGTTGATCAGTTTTGGGGCAACTATCTGTTTATATTAGAAAAGAATGCTATCCCAAAGAACTCGATACCCTGGTATCGCAAGCATGCTGAAGCCTATATAAGAGCCCACAAAAATACCCCTCTTAGCGGTCAAACTGGACAGGATATTGACTGCTATCTAAATGCAAAAGGCAGACTAACAGAACTAAAAGAGTGGCAGTTTCGTCAAATTGCCGACGCAATACGGCTTTTATTTACCGAACTGATTCAACCTCAATGGTCAGAATCTTATGACTGGTTCCAATGGCGGGCATTTGCCAGGGAACTTGAACCTGATCACCCTACACTGATGAGGGATGCAGACCCTGGTAGCATTGTCGCACCATCGAGTAATCAACATATTCTTCGTTTTAGAAAAAATTATCCTGAAACTCATCTGGCTTTCGTGAAAACGATACGTGTACGTCAAATGGCGGTTAAAACTGAAAAAACGTATGAACAATGGATCGCCAGGTTTCTACGCTATTGTAATTGGCAAGAAATAGATAAGCTGGGTCTTGAAAACATCAAAAACTTTCTGGAATACCTTGCTGTATCACGCAAGGTTTCAGGGTCAACACAAAAGGTCGCTTTGAATGCATTAATTTTTCTCTTTCGGGAGGTGCTGGGGCGGGATGTTGAAAATATCTTAACCTTTACCCGAGCATCATCAAAACAACGAATACCAACAGTACTTTCAGTTGACGAAATCAAGCGTTTATTAAAAGAGATGAATGGCCGATCAAAGCTGATGGCATCATTAATGTATGGCACAGGTATGCGTGTCATGGAATGCACACGATTGAGGATTCAGGATATTGATTTTGATTACCAACAAATTACTGTTAGAGAAGCTAAAGGAAATAAACAACGAGTTGTTCCATTACCAGAGAAACTCATCCCATTGATTCGTACCCATCTTACTCAAGTGAAAGCAATACACGATGATGACCTTTCTGCAGGGTTTGGTGAAGTTTTATTACCTGCCGCTCTAGCTAGAAAAATGGGATCTGCTGCAAAAAGTTTCTCATGGCAATATGTTTTCCCAGCGACTCGATTAGCTTTTGATTATCGAACCGGTAAAACACGCCGCCATCATATCCATGAAACCGGTTTACAAAAAGCGATAAGAAACGCGGCTAGAAAAGCAAATTTCACTAAAAGAGTGACTAGCCACACACTACGTCACTCTTTTGCTACACATCTACTGGAATCAGGGAAGGATATTCGTCTAATTCAGGAGTTGTTAGGTCATGCTGATGTCAGCACGACTATGATATATACCCATGTAATTAAAAAAGGCGGACTGGCCGTTAAAAGCCCATTTGATGCCTTATAGCGTAACTCTACATAGGGTTGAATATGCTGTGTACAGCATATTCAACCCTATGGGCTTCAAACGCTTTCTGCTTTTTCTTGCAAAATTCGCTGGTGAATTTCTTCACGGTTCACCACCACGTTTTTAGGTGCATCAATGCCTATGCGTATTTGGTTGCCCTTTATTTCTAAAACCGTGATTTTTATATCATCCCCAATCATGATGGATTCATCTTTATTGCGTGTTAGTAATAACATAATATCTCCTTATATTTACAAAATTATTTAAGTTTTATTCACTGCGCTAGTAGCCAGTCTTCCCATTCTCTGGATATTTTTTTATCCGCTATTTTTTCAATTAAGCATTTCCTGGCATATTGGCTGGCATCATTCCTGCCTTCGTAATCGCCTAATCTGGATACTAAAGTATCCTGCAACCATAACCTTACTACTTGATGTGCCTCAGCTGTACCCGGTACTCTTTTTAACTTGATTGCCATCATCTCGGATAGTATGTTATCCACTGAGATAGTGTTGCGCTTTTCCCCAAAGGTAATATGATAACGAGTGTGCATAAAAATAACCTGTTGCGTGATTTCACAGGATACTATTATATCCATAATGTGGGCAAGACAACCTACAAAAAATAATCAAGCTGCCGCTTGAACCTTCATGGTTAGTTTATCCTCAAAAATGGGTGGAAAAACTGCGTGTGATATTCATTTAGAATATTTCAGCCCGTGATGTTTAAAAAGAAGTCTCCCTTTTTCTTCTAAAGAAATATCGCCCTTTATCCATTGTTGCTCAAGCTCATAAGCAAACCCTTCAGTTAGTGGCTCATAACCTTCCAGGGCTTCGGATGCCTCAACCCATTGCACAATAGCCATTCTCTCTTTACACTGAATCTCACGATCAACCAGGAAGCGCAAATGTTGCTGTGGTGAGCGATATTCCGCTTTGGCAATTGACCGTAAAGCATTCAATAAACCTTTATCAATTTTCATCGTTGTTTGCATAATAAAACCTCACCACCTGGAAATCACGCATGCGTGATTCAGCGTAAATTTTTATAGAAACTTAGCTCTTTATTGGCATCGTCAATCATGACAATATCCGCGTGTAGCAACAATAAACGCCAGGCAGAATAAGGTATGTCTCTGTGATCTTTCGGGCTGGATGTCTTCCAGCGTCGAACCGTCGATGAGCCTTTTTTAGCGTTATAACTCACGCCTGTAATTTTTGCACAATCATTTTGTGACCAGCCAGCCAGTTTAATTAACTGGCTGACTTCTTCCGCACTGGGTGACTCATAATGTTGGTTCGAGTAAGGCAGTGTACAGGCTCTATTCCTGAATGCCTCCAGTGTTTGCGGCAGTACATCGCCAGCCGCATAGTTTGTATATTCATCTTGCATGGTTACTCTCCCATGTTTAAAAGGACTGCTAGAGCAGTCCACGTTCCGCAAAAGATACCGACTCGCCTACACCAACAATAACGTGATCAAGAACGCGAATATCAATCATGCTAAGCGCAGAAACCAATCTTTTAGTAATCGCTTCATCTGCACTTGAAGGCTCACAAAGACCGCTCGGGTGATTATGTGTAAAAATAACAGCGGCAGCATTTTGCGCCAGCGCTTCTTTCACCACTTCACGCGGGTAAACAGATGCACCGTCAATCGTACCGCGAAACAGCTCAACAAAAGCAATCAGATAATTGCGTTGATTTAAAAACAAAACACCAAAAACTTCATGCTCATAATGAGCGATTGCTGTTTGACAATAATCTTTAACAACAACAGGTGATGTTAAACAATCATTGGTTAACAGTTTGCTGGCTAAAATTGATTTTGCTTGACTAAGAACTTCTAATTCAGAAGGTGTGAACATTGGATTAATCCCGTATTGTAGCCTTGGCTATTGCCCGGCTTTCAGTCTGTATTATACCGCGCCATTGGCGCGGTTACAAGTAAAAAACAAATTTATTCCCCTGGTTAATTAGCGGTGAATTGTGTGACACAGTAAATTTCAACCGTGATTACCTAATGCCTGGATAGCTGATTCAGCTAAAAAAGCAGAACGATTTTTAACGTTACCTTCTGCTACGTTCCGGTCGATTTGTTTAATCAATAATTTAGGAAGCGTGATTGTTACTTTTTCAGTTTTGCCTAAAAAGGCCGAAGTATCTACAGCCACGTATGACCATTGCGCGTCCTTGTAATCAGGATCATTGTAATAACGATCAACAGGGGATGCTTGAGGGGCAATAATGCCGTCTTCTGCCAGAATTTCCAGATGATTATTAATAGCATCTCTAGCTGAAAACAACGCATCCTCAAGGGTATCGCCAGCAGAAAAACAACCTGCAATATCGGGAACAGTGACACCAAAACAGGAATTTTCATCTTTGTGTATGACAACGGGATAGTATTTCATAATTTATACCTCACTTTTTCAACCCTGCCTGTTTTAAAATATTATTGACCGTGCCTTTTGGCAGGTCTTTCTTTGGGTGCGGGATAGTCACTAATCCGTTTATCTTATTGTGTTTAAAGTGGTGATGACTTCCTTTAGCTCTCACTAAATACCAGCCAGCACCTTCAATCAATTTAATTAGATCAGAACTTTTCACACATAACCCCTTACTTCCATACTTTATATTATACCACTATACATACAATATTCACTATGTTTATACATATAATGGTATAATATTACTCTAAACAATACCCGCTTTCAAAATCTTATCCGTAGTCGCAAAAATTTTCCTTGCTGATTTTTCTGGTATTGGCTGCCCCTTTAACCAGTGCTGAATGTAGCCGCGTGAATATTCAATGCCTTCCAGCCCTAGAACACTGCACAGAATATATGCCACGCTTTCAGCTTCAACTTCTTTGATGTCCTTCTTTGTTTTCTCGCTATCAACTTTCTTAAACTCTACGGTATGTCCTAAAACAACGTGTGCGATTTCATGAAAACGGGTTTTATGAGGCAGAGCGGCAATAGGGGAAACAGCAATATCCCTGCCAGCCGCAAAACCCTGAACATTGCCATTTGGGTATTCAAAAGTAATTTCTGTTATATCTAAATTTTTTAACGCTTGCTTAACATCAAATTCAGGCAACTTTAATGGTGGCACCTCGTCACCCTCCGTATCAGACAATAAAAACCAGTTATTTTTAAAAATAAAGCTCTGGTATGTCTGCTCTTTTTCTTCGCCAGTTTTTTTGTCTTCGCCTTTATATTTACGTGTAACGGGCATACATAATGAAATAGCCTTAGCCCCTTTTTTAACCTGTCTGTTTAGCCCTTTCCAGCCGTTGTAAGTATTAATGGGACTAACTTCAATATCACGTTCAAGACACTGCATAAACGCCAGCATTTGATTGCCCAGGCTGTAATCATGAAAAGCAGAATAAGCCTGCGATAAAATGCCTTTTTTATTTACTGCCTCTTTTAATAAATCCGCCCAATTCACCTGATTATCTTTTTTATTTTGTTTCACGTTTTTATCTCCGGTTTTAGTCTTTAAAAACAAACACCCCTCTGGGGTTGAAAACCCCAAAAGAGGCGACCGGAGGAACGGAGGGAGCAAAGCCGGTGTTCTGGTGTAGTCAAGGCAGGGGGAACCGCCCAGGTTGATTGATCGGAACGCAGTGGAGTGAAAAGCAAATAGGGGGATGCCTTGATGTAGCCAGGTTATCGGCTAGGCTCTTGTGTACCCAGAGGGGATGTAAAAAGCCGCCACGAAGCGGCTAATAGACGGGTTTAAAGCGTGTTAACAAGGATGTTTACACGCAACGCACAAGGATGTGCTGCATGGTTTAGTGCTGTGCGTGTTTTGCACAGGACTATATGCAAAAACAAGTATGTAATTCATTTGAAAAGAGTCTGGAAGACGATAGCGAAAAGGATATGAAGGGCTTGTCCAGTGAGTTTTATCCACTGGATGCAGCGATAGCGGAACCCGTAAAAGCCTGTCCGTAAGGTTCGCCCAGAAAAAACAAATAATTTTACTGCTATACAGAAGACATACCTTCATTAGCTTGATACACTACTATCATCAGATGATAATATAAAACATCAAAAGAATAACAAGTATATGGGTAAAGATCCTGGATTAGATGTATTACTGGAACTACATGGCACTGAATACACCGAAAACAACGGCTATTGGTACAAAATTGAGGCATGGCAGGTTAAACCTAACAAGGAGATACCCCACGGTATCCGCTATAGCTTGACGCTACACAACCACCATAACAAACGCATTATGGGATTCGATAACGCCCATGCTGTGAAATCAAGAAAAAAGGGTAAGTTTAAAGGACGGATCGTCGCTTACGATCACCAGCACAAATCAGCTATCGACAAAGGCACGCCCTATGTCTTCTCTAATGCACAGCAACTACTGAATGATTTTTTTATAGAAGTAAATCGAATTTTGAAAGAGGCAGACAATGAGTAAACTAAAAATTGGCATTATGCCCAGTGATCAATTTCAACGTCGCGTTCTTGATATTGCCGCTGGAAAAATCACCCCTAAACGCACAGAGCCAAAAATATGGTTTAGCTCGATGAAATCATTAGGCGAAGTATTAAGTGACAATAACATCCGATTGCTAAAGCTGATCAACGAACACCATCCAGAAAGCCTGGGCGAACTCGCTCGCCTGAGTGGACGGCAAACAAGTAACCTCAGCCGCACACTTAAAACCATGGAGAAATACGGTATTGTTGAGCTAAAGAAACACGCCCAAAAAGTGCAGCCCGTTATTAAGGCAACCGAATTTGATATTCAATATGCTATCGGTTAATAAATTTAAACAGCTCGGAAATAAATAAAGTCATGGTTGAACGAATATTAAGAATCACCCTCGAAGCAACCTTTGGTTTGCCTCACGAAATATTAAAAAGACGGATTGATATTATAAGAAATAAGAATGGTGAATATTTCTCTAAATACACTGTGATTAATGAAGACCTAAAAAAAGAAACCGTCATGACAAGATTAATAGTTAGTGATGTTGATAAAATCATTGCATCATTATCAAAAATTAATGTTCCCGCGTTTCCAAAGCATCCAATGGGCTTTGATGGACAATACACTGAATTAGAAATAGGTGATTATTCAGGTAAGTCACATTTTCGTTGGTGGAGCGTTCCTCCTGTTGGATGGGAGGAGCTTGATAAAATCACAAAAAAAATAATTAGCTACTGCAATGTTGATGATGCCTGACAAGGAAAATCAACTGGAACGTTAAAAGCACCGGTGATATGCGGTGTTATGTGAAGGAAATGAGGTCATAGAATGGATTATTCACCCATCATCAATCAAGTAGTCAGCACTATTTGGTATTTAATACCAATCGGGATTATTGTAGTCATCTTCAAGTCACCCTGGTTCAAGGGTGTCATAGGGGAGCTTGTCGTCAATTTATCGGCAAAATTAATGCTCAATAAACACACGTATCACCTGATAAAAAACGTAACACTGCCAACTAAAGACGGAAGCACTCAAATTGATCACATTATTGTTTCAATTTACGGGGTATTTGTAGTTGAAACAAAAAACATGAAGGGCTGGATATTTGGTAATCCAATACAGCCAATGTGGACACAAAAAATATACAAGCATTCTAATAGATTTCAAAATCCTCTGCATCAGAACTATAAGCATGTTAAGACGCTGGAATCCTTATTAGGCATAAATGAACAACAAATACATTCTGTAGTCGTGTTTGTTGGTGACAGTACATTTAAAACAAAAATGCCTGAAAATGTCACTTATGGTGGCGGTTATATCAAATTTATAAAATCAAAAAAAGAGCCAGTTATATCTGAATCAGAAGTAAATGAAATTACAAGTAAAATTGAAACTGGAAGACTTGCTCCATCTTATAAAACAAATTGTGCTCACGTAAAGCACGTAAAAAATATTATTACTGAAAAAGAAAATATAAAAAATCAAGCATGTCCTAAATGCGGAAGCTCAATGGTACTGAGAGAAGCCAGAAAAGGGCAAAACATAGGTAAGAAATTCTGGGGGTGCTCAAATTTCCCGAAATGCAGGGGTATCGCAAATACCACATAACAACTCATGCTCTCAAAACTGGTGTTTTTGCCTAAAATACCCTGTGACACTATTAATACGCGATACAGAATCTCTCGACAATAACAAGCGATAATGGCGATAGTCGCAACAGAAATATTGCGTTAAAAAGTATGCGTCTTTCCCGTCAAACCAGTGGTTTAATGAATAGCGAATAGACTGTTCTATAAGAACCAGGTCTGGGTCTTCAAGTTTTCTTCGTGTCGCGTGAACAGACACCCGCTTCCATCCATGCGATAAAGATTGAAGGAATTCATATATGTCTATTAACTCTTTACCATATTTAATCACTCCATCATTTTCTCGTAGACCATTTAATGAATTCAGTGATTTTTCATATATTTCTTTCTTCTTGGTATTATCAATCAAGTTCACTTTGGAGAGAGACTGTGAATCATTAAAGCATTTATAACTATTTTCAACCAAAAAATAGAAATAATCCCTGCACTGAATTCTACCTTCAACTAGCTTGGTGATCGGCAATAATTGAGTTACTTGAGTTTCTATTCCTTGTTCTATGTTCCACGCTATTTTAGATAATTTTATAACTCGCGATTGTTTTTCAGTGTCCATTTGTTTTACGCCTTGTATGGCTAAATTAATTATATATCAACACTCCACATTGAGATAATGCCATACACAAACGCAATCGCTAGTATTGTTTTAATTGGTTTTTTATAGACAACCTTTAATAAATAACCTAAAAAATTACAAACTGATTCTAAAATTTCTACTGATAATTTTTCAACGACTTTACCAATAACATACACAACCGGAACAGCCAATATTGAGCCAATAATAATCCCTTCTACTCCTACACCAGCCACCATAAAACCAATAGCTAAACACATATGTATGCTTATAAGTATACATATCCAAACAACTATTTTAGTTATAAATTTTGAAAGCCCAGTATAATTTTGATTCCGACATGTTGAGGTTGAATCTGTGGTCGATAAATCAGGCTTATTATTATAATTAGGGGTGGGGTTATGGGTATGTTTTTGTGAAATACTGTCTATGACTAACTCGGCAGCCCCTAAAAAATCCGCCATATCAGGCACGGTATAACCATCTTCATGAACACTTCGATTTCTAATTGTAGCCACTTTCCTTGCAGACTTGATAACGGTATAGGGCAATAGTGATTTTACTGATGTTATTTTTTCATGGAGTCCTTTTCCGTCCGCTCCATAATTCAATTCTAATAATCTTTCGATTTTTTTTGAATGGTTTAATATCGTTTCAATATCACTCATATTTAACTAGCCAGTCGATTACCAGACGGTTCTATATTGTTGGAAAATACGAATACTGGTTATTTTAGGAGAAAGCAACATTTACCCACAATACTTTTATTCTTTGCCTTCATTTTTGAGAATTCCGGCAGTAATAAAACAGCGCAAAAACCGCGCTGATTGTGGATAAATAGTTCAGTGGATGTAAAAAAACCGTTTGTAAATTTAACGACCAATCGTCCTGGAAAAAACACCACTACCAACAAGATCGACCGAAGCAGTCGTATTATTTACGTTCTGAATGTCGCCGGTATCAATAACACGACTAAAAGTTAAATCAGTATCAATATTCCAGGTAGTCGTTTTATCCAGCTTTTTTACGCTATAACTTGAAAACCCCGCATGATCGGCTAATTCATTATCATAAAAACGACTTAAAACAGGCAGGCGAATTTTTTTAATAACAGAAATTTCTGTTCTTGGTGGGACTCTATAGTATCCACTAACAGGCAATATTGTTTGCCCTAATGTCGCATTTAAAACGCTCATGCTTTCAGTGTTAACATTGTAATTAACAATTGTCGTGGCAGTATTATTTTTTGGGTATCCGGACTCAATTTCAACGGTTTTTACTATTATAGAATTAAGTTTGTTAATCACATCTTTTGGACGAGACCTGCTAAACAAAGCACTACACGCAGATACACCTATATTACTATTTACAACTGAAAACCTAACAGGCGCTGGATAATTACCCGATAGATCACTGAGTTGGCATGTGTAATTTAATAATGGAGATATTGATGGAACTGCCGTTATGTCTGATAAATTAGGCGAATCTTTGTAAACGGAATGGTAACTAGAATATTTAGTAGCTGATGGAAAAATTGTAGCATTATTCAAATTATGCCTTATTTGGTATGTTACCGAAGAAACAGAAGCACCTGATATGTCCCACTTTTCACTAACTTTAGCACGTGCGCTATTAACTCTGATACCCGTCTCATAAGTATGCGCCACACTATGAAGCTGGTTATCGGTTAAAGATATAAGCAGAGAGCTATTCGATGTGTTTTCAAAACTATAAATTACATCGACATGAGAACCATCCATATTGCTACGGCTGGCAAAGGTTGTTGAAGTAAATAACGAATCATCGACTGTTGTAGTGATGGCTATTTCTGGAATGAGTACGTCAAACCTGACTTCAAAAAACTCTTCAGTAGAGTTTCCAGCATTATCAGTCACTCTAAATGTAACTTTGTGAACATCATTAGTTGTTGTCTGATACCAGGTATTACCAAGATACTCTGTCACCATTGGAAAATAATAAAAAAGATTACCTTCAGCAATAGGTGCCGCACCCCAACCAAGAACCTCAATATTATTCAACTCGTATTTATATTCAACCACAATATCATCTTGGGAAGTAAAAACGCCTGCGCCTTGTGGGTCTGTTGGCGAGAAACCTAAAAGAACATAACCCTGACCGTCTAAAGCACCCGTTAATGCAGTACCATTTAAACTGACATTATCAGTGCTAATGCACACCGGATTAATCTTTCCTGACGTTTGATTCAATTGGCGTATATCACAAAGATTTAATTGTCCTTGAAAATTAGTAAACCTCGCTTGTGTGTTACCAGGCGTAATAATTGGAAAAATCAAATCCACCCCAACACTAGCCTCAACTGTATTCGTATTACCCACCGAATCAGCAATAACAATACTGACTACATTGTCACCAGATAACAAAACAACCTCAGCCGACCAGGTATTCAGGTTTGCATCAATAACCGCATCAACTCCATTAACAACGATATTGGCCACCGGTGCGCCTTGCTCTGCATAAGTGCCAGTAGCGGTATAATTCTTATTATTAACCAGCAATGGCGAAGTCATTGCTACCGTTGGTGAGCTATTGTCAATCACATAATGAAATGTGGTGGTGCTTTCATTATTTAATACATCGGTAGCCACCACGCCGATAGCTACAATGCCATCGCTATAACTGGTAGTGTTTAATGACATCACCGGATTAGTCACTTGTCCTGCACTGTGAGCAATGCCATTGACAGTGAACATCACGGTTTTAACACCAATCGGATCGCTCACGGTAAACTTAAGATTAACGATGTCTTTTAGAAAGCTGTCCGGTGCCAGGACTGCGGTGGCAACTGGTCCAACATTATCCACTGGCTGCGCAGGCACACCACCAAACACACCATCGGTAGAACTGGCAACTTCATTGGCATAAAGCACAAAAGCATCCACACCAAGCGTGGTCACATTACGATCAGATCCCATGATACTTAAAATATGTTGCGCAACCATAGAGCGCAGCGTTTCAACATCTAATGACACAGCGCCAAGCGATAACTGACCCACGCTGCTACCATTATTAATAAAACCCAAACCGTTAAAAATGCCATCTGCCCCAATATCCTGGCACATTACCTGCGTGGCATAAATGCTGCTATTTTGATTAAAACGGTGTGGCAATACGCCGTTGGTAACGGACACTTCTGCGGTATAAGAAGAGATAGCCGCCAGCACTGCGCCATAGCGCAAATTGTCCGTCACCTCAAAATTAGCATTATTCGGGTCGGTAATGTCATATGGCTTCGTGCCTAAAATATCAACACCAATTAAACCAGAAAAGACGCTGGTCGATTCGGTAATGGCATTATTTACATTCACCCCTTGACGTATTTTAGAGTCCGCTAAACACGTGGCTAAATGCGTAAACGATGTCACTTGCACAGTAATATCGCTACCTTGCTCATAAAACAGATACGCACGTAGAACCTGACCGGGTATCAAATTAACCGACACACCGGATGCTTCCTCAGTATAACGACCACCGGTTACTTCTATGACAACAGGCCGGTCTATACTGGTGAAACCGTTAAGCACAAAATCACCTTTATTATCCGTGATCGTTTCAGCAATAAGATCACCCTGGACACCATCATCAAAGGCATACACACGAAGCGTACCGCCAATAATCACCGCGTCTGTTACCGTGCCATCAATCACACCACTAGGCGCAACCGGAGGCAGTCCACCACTGTTATCACTGCAAGCACTAATGCTTAACAAAGATAAAAGCCCAACTATCCATATTAACTTGTTCATTTTTTACCCATCAAATTTTAAAAAGTAATGTAAAACCCTGCTTCTATTTTCCCTAAAACATCATTAACGGGAACAGAGGCACGAAGTGAAAAACCCGTACCATAATCGTCAAACCAGTCCGTATCCACGGTGAAATTAAAATCAACAGCAAGCCCTGTTTCGCTGGTATCGTCAAAACGCTGCGCTAGAAACCCCTGACTGTCGGCAATAAAGCGATCTTTAAACTCAAGCATCGCAACCGATAAACCCATACCCAGCCACGGTTTAAAGTGACGACTTAAACGAAATCTTGATTGATAGATGGCTGCAACTTCAAACCCTGAAACACGTTGACCTATTTTTGTTTGAGAACCTTCAAAATCAAGCGAATGGTATTGCGCCTGTATCCAATACCGACTGCTGCGCCCTGAGTTGATCACAAGCAAGCCACTTAACGCATTTGCAGCTATTAAATTTTCAGAATCACCATCCAGTGTCGATTGATAAACACCAACAACAGGCAGGATGCCATACTCAAAGGTATCGGCACTGGCAAGTGAAGGTAAAAAGAAAAGAAATGAGGCAAATATCCCTTTAAAATTAATATCCATATATCTGGTTTTTAGTTGAATGACACGGGTTAACAGCTAACTTGAATTTTATCACAACACTATGTGAAGTACACAACTATACAACTAAATTACTGCTTCCCGGTATTAATAAAAGCTCTAAATTGTTTGCAGGTTAAGGTCTTGCCCAGTATTTTATTGGATACCTGACTAATCAGGTGATAGTAGGCGGTATGCAATAATGGTTTGCCGCTGTTTTCATAAACAAAAACCAGCCCTTTTGTGTGCGACTCTAAAATCTGTTCACGCCACAATGCAATATCTGCTGGCATGGTGATGCTTTTTAATTCATTGACTTTCATGACACACAATTCACCAGGCTGATAACCCAGTGCAAACAAATATAAAATCACTTTTTGTCGTGCGCCTTTGCGCACTAAAAAAGGCTGCAATCTATTTAATTGCGCGGCTGATAATGCTTTTTTCTCATTTATTTTTATCGTCAAAATGTTTCCTCAACCCGTAATAATAGAGGTTGCGGTGCAACAAAAATCGTTATCTGGCGTTGGGTTGTGATATCTGAGGCACGTTGCTGATCGTTAATCATTGACTGACCGCCTTTACTTAACGATTGCCCAATAAGATGGCTACCGCCAACCTCCCCCAAAATGCCTGAGCCTAACGCCGCTAAACTGGTCGATGCACCACGTGTCGCTATTTTACTATCATCAGCATCAATAATGCCATTTAAGCCAGAAATCTTAGACAGGTCGTATATACGCGCTTTTAAGACAAATTCACGCCCCGATGGAGTAATAGCGTAGGTAGTGATCAAATCAAGGCGCTGCGTGGCACTGTTAAAGCCTTTGTCCGCGAAAAGCTGGGTATCAACCGGTAAAGTGCGCCGCTTACCATGCACCTCTTGAATCAAATACAGTTCAACATCACCCGGCTCGGCATTATTGACATCGCGCCGCAGCTCTGCCTTTATCCATGTCCCGCGCCGAATACCAAAATAACGTTTGTTATCTGGTAAAACCGCATCGCTGTAGGCCACTGTTTTTTTTGTAGCCGTGTGAGCATTCGAGGTTGTTTGCTCACCAGAAGTTGATGTTTGTTGTTGCGCGGGTGCTGACCGGGTATATTTTTGCGAGACCTGACGTTGGTTATTACGCAGATTTTGCGGATGTTCTCGTCTTTGACGTTGCGGGTTTACCGTTCCGTCTTGTTCACTACTTCTGGAATATTTGCTGGATGGGGATTTTTTATAGGATGCGGTTTCTGCTTGCTTAACCACCTCGTTATTTTTACTTTCCTTTATCGGTGGTGTTAACGCATCATCACCAGCCGCCGCCGGTGTTGCATATTGCCGACTCGCACTGTTACCTTTTAACTGTTCAGCCGCCTTAAGCTGTATCTGATAACGCAGATCATCCAGGTTTAATTGTTGCTCAACCTTGCGCTTATCGGCAGCGCCCTTGTCTGATAATCGAGCAAGTTCTTCTGGCGTTATCGCAGCTACCGCGCTTGTTGCGACAAACGAAAATAAAGTCATAAATAAAAATAAACGAGACATTACCAAACCGCCTGTATGCTGCCGCCATCGGTTAATACTTCAAGCATTAACTGCTTGTTGTTATCGAGCTTATTGTTATCAACAACAATCACGCCCGTTGCTAACCCGCGTGGCTCCACCCGTTTAGGAATATGTTTAGCGGTATCCAGCGGGATTTTTCTATCACTATTATCATCAATGGCAAACAGTTTGGCATCTTTAATCACCACATGATTAGCGGAGCTGTCATTTTCAATATTAAATTTATAGATGGAATATTGCGGATAAGTCAAAACAAGATCGACAAACAACACGGTTTCATCCCCATTTTTTAATTCTAAAACCGCTTCTTCTTTAATACGGGATGTTTTAGGCTCAGACAGTGCCAACATGCCCACCTTGCCCAGTGCCAGGTTTTCTGAGTCACTGATCAGTTGCGCGCGTTTGTCTCGATAGGATTGCTCCAGTGCTTTTGTACGTTGTTTAATCGCATGTTGAATTAAGTCCTCACGTGCTTTTTCGCCCATAGTAAAACGCACATCTGTAATGTGTTTAGCATGTTTTTCTGTTGAGCGCATTTCAATACTGATTTGATAACCTGCAACTGAAATAAAAATATTACCAATATCCTTGTTACTGGCGACATGCTCAGGCGGAATACTGATGACAAAAAAATTACGCCCTGGCTCACGTTTGACCGGAACAAACACGGTCATGTTTGTATTATTGTTTGTATAAGGGACAAAATCATCGTCTTCATCTAACAAAAAAGGAAAGGTGAAGCGTGTGCCGAGTCCTGGATAAAAATGAAGCGTTAATGTGGTTAACGCTTTAAGTTCTACTTCAATATTGACGGGTTTTGCAAAGCCATTACCCGATAACATCAGCAAAGCGGTTAAAATAAAAATCCGCATTATTTAATTTCCCTTTCTTTAATCTTAAACACCTGTAAACCACGCGTTGATAATGTGGTTCGTGGTTTTAGTTGCATAAACACGGTTAAATCAAAAGGGGTCGCACGTTCCTTGCCATTGCTGTGTCTGACAACAATATTACCGCGTAGATGCACCGCCGTCTCCAACCCTTCACGCCGGATAATAATCGGTTGATCGCCACCCCTTGCAAACTTAACACGCGATTGTGTCTCAGCCTCTTTAATCGCCGTTAGATAACCACTGCGCCGAACACCCGCCAATGTTTCTTTAGCAAAGTCAGCTGCCATCATGTTAATCGCACTGGCATAATCTTCAAATATCGTCGAACTGTTTACATTCACATAATTGCGCACAAAGTACATCGCGCCCGCCAGGATTTCTTGTTCAGTGCGCTGCGTGGCATCCATAAATTCAAACGTGCCTAAAACACGACCGGATTCATCCACCGCAATCACCGGCTCAGGAATAACCCGATCAATAGCAACCATAATAATGTTTATCACTAAAAGGAAAAAAAACAAGAACCAGCCTAACAAGGAAAAACGTTGCAGGCGGAGCATCATTGAGCCTTGTATGCCGTGCTGAGTGATTAATTCATTCCGATTATTTTTACTCATTATTTTGCCTTATTCTTTGCTTTATTCTGGCTGATAATCGCGCCACGTCTTGCCTGTCTTGTATTTGCATCCACTGGCGAGTGCTTGCTTTTAGCGTTGTTGCCCGAAGCATTACCCAACGTTCTTGATGCACTCAATGGCGCACTACCTTTACCTTTAGAACCGGGTTTAGGCTGGTAAAGCGGTACGCTAGCTTTAACGCCATCAGCTGCCCCTAAAATTACATTTTTAGTCGTGCTTGTCGCTGCCCTGGCCACACCTCTACCGGCACGTTTAACGGCAGCAACCTGCGCCAATGCTCCGGCAACAAAAGGCACGACAAAATCACGTCCTACTGCACTATTTGAAATAAACCCATTGGTTAAAAAAGGCACAACAACCACGACAACCGCTAAAATAATATTGAGTGTGGTGAACGCCAATAAGAGTGAACCTTGTTCAACTCTTGTATTGCCCGTTGCCCCTGCGGTCATGGTGACTGAAACATCCGTAAACACATGAATAACAATACCCATTGCCAGAGATTCAATGATCGGCCAGGCCAGGATGAACGCGGTAAACAATGCCCAGCCTTTCAATAGTGTTAAGCCGCGTGTCACTGACATCGGCAGCGCAATTAAGCCCCAGCAAAAAGCCAGGCCATAACCTAAGGCTTGAGCAATATGTAAGAAGGCAATGATTGCCGTGATGGTGATTAATGATAAGTAATAAGCCCCTTTTGCAACGCTTTCATAGATACCGGAAACTGCCCAGTTAACAAAGCCAGTATCTTGCGTATTGGTTTCCAGTTGTTCAATCATATCGGCCACCTGACTGGTCACTGAACCAATAGAACCAATTTGTGTGAAGTGGCTATACAGTGCGACAAACAACTCATTGACCATGTTACCGGCTGCAAAATACACGGTTATGGCTAAACCAATCATAATCATGTCACGTACCGCATTTAGCCAACGGCCATTGCTGTTGGTTATATCGAGCGTTTCCTCCAATGTTCTCACTGCGATGGCAATAACCAGCAAAACTGGTGTAACGTACATAAAAATGCCTTTTGCAATGACTTCTACGCCGCGATAAATAGCAGTCGGCACAATGAGTGCATTGATCCAGCTAACAATAAAGGTAGCATCTTCCATTACCTGGCTGCCTGGTTAGAAAAGCCACGATAAATATGTTTTGATTTAAAAAAGGCATCACTATCACGTTTCATCGCCGCTGCATTTTCTGCTTCTTCGTTTTGTCTGCGCAAATCCTCAGCAGCCATCAGTGCCGCCATTGAGGCAGTTGATTGCGCGGTAATTTGTGTACTTTGGCGTTGCGGAATATCGGTGCTGGCTTCTTCTATGTTTTCAACGGCGGCTTCCTGAAATTCAAACATGGCTTTCATGTTTTCCAAGCGACCAAGTTGATAATCATAAAAACGTCCGGTATTTTTACCGGTGTTTTCCATCACGTTTAGATCGTTGAGCAAACCCTGCATTTTCCATCGACCGCTCGCACCCTGTGACGAGTTAAAACCAAACATTTCATTGGCGGCTTTTTTTAAATTAAAATTAACGATGGCATCATATGCCTGCTCCGCTTCATAAATTGTCTGATTAATTTCAGCTGCGGTTTTTAAATGATCTTTCGCGTTATCATAAAGCTCAACGGTTTGTTGATACAAGGCGATGACCTGAGCTTCTAATTTTGGATCCCAGACAATGTCACCCGCACCCAAAACAGCATAAGCGTTGTTAGAAAACAATAATAAAAAAAGGATTTTAATGTGACGCATTGCGTATCTCCCTGAATAATTTTAACCGCTCAAACGGGTCCTTTGTCTGCATCGAGACTTGATCTTTGATTTCTAAATCGGTCGGTTTACTGCTGCTGTCGGTGGCCGATAAATCAAGCAAGGTTTCTGGAAAAGTCAGAAACATATCGTAGCAGGCATCACCCACCAGACGCAGGCCAGGACGATACGGTTTACCCATTGGGTTTTTATAACCTTGCCACTTATCTAATGCACCTTGAGACAATGAAATACGTTGTGCGATTTCAGCGTGTTCGTCTGGACGATAAAGCAGCGATTTAAACTGCATCGAGTTCAGCACTTCATTTTCAATCGTATCCAGCTCCTTAATACCCTGGGTGACAATATCGACAAAGGCGGCATCTTTACGCCCCATTCTGGCCAGCCCGGAAATTAACGCACCCATCACCTCTGGAAACGCGGCCACCAGTTTGTGCATTTCATTTAACAAAATACCGGTCTTTCGGTAATTGGCGAAAGCCAGGTTGTTAAATCGCAGTGAGATAAAAACCAGATAGAACTTGAGCAAATCAGGTGAAGCCTTGTCCACCTCTTTTAAATCAACCCCTGAAATACCCTCCGATAAAAACAAATTATCTTCGCGAGTAAAGATACGCCCTTCTGAGGTATCTAAAAAACTGTGCAGATTCGCCGACATCACACGCGCCGCTTGATTGACTTCCTTTTGTTCAAAATCCAGTTCTTCCAGAGACACTAAATAGTCGGCAAGATTAGGCGCTTTGGTGTTTGTTTTAGGCACCGCGTACAATAACTGCATGGCACTTTGCGCGGCATTGGACTCATGTATATCCAGCTTAACGCGCCCATCGGTTAATAAAAAAGCCAGTGAATGCACGGTTTGAGCAACTAAGATGACATCAAGAGGATAATCATTATCATGCCTTGCCATTGCATATTCAGGCAAGGGATTAATCACCGTCTCGCGTGGATCAATCTTTGTATAGGTTCCGCCCAGGGCTTCAACCACCCACTGATAACTGCCACCAATTTCTGCGGTGTACCAGTCAATACCAAAACCGTAGGTTTCCACCATGGTGAGTATTTTTTCAACATCCTTTCCTGATCCGGTTTTCGCGGTGGTCAGGGCATGAAGTAAGGACTGGTTGCTGTAATTAATACCAATGAGTTGTCCGTTAGCACTCAGACGCAGGGATTCAGGGTTATCACTGTCGCCTTTGGCGTACACTTGAACAGGCGACATATTGGCGCACTGGATATGATGATCGGGGCGTAACATCGGAGATAAATAACCCTGCCCTGGTTGCGCTACCCGAAAATACGGTAATTGAATGTAGTCGTTTGACCGAACCTGCCCGTTTTTATTAATGCTGTCAGCCAGCCTTCTCGCCATTGTTTCAACTTCATCACGCTCGCCATGAAGGTGAATAATGTAAGCATTTTTAATGATACGAAGATCATTATCAGCGACAAAAGCACGAAAATCGCTCATGTCCTGCATTTGCCGCCGCTGCATATCTGCACCTTTCTTACCCGCTGTGCCTTCGGCAAAGTTTGTGCTGCGCTCACTATCAGACATCGCCTTTTGCGTATTCACCGGCTTTAATATTTGCACGATATGCGCCGCTATATTCACGCTGGCAAGCTGTTCTATCCAGCCAGCATCGGCATCAGGGTACAAATAAACGAATAGCACTTTTGTATAAATAGTTTGATTTGCTAAACAACCCTCTTTTAACGCAGGCACATAACTGACAATTTGTTCATTAAGCGGAATTTGTGGATTTTTATCAGATAGATCAACATGACTATAATCTTGTGTTCGGTCAAAACTTTGAACAATTCGGCAACGATATTCATTCACCGGTAAAACTTTACTGCCAGTCAAAGAGTTAAGTAAATCATGTGCATGGCTAAGTAATTTATCGGCCAACAGAGATTGATTAACCAGTTGTTTTTTTATCCGTAAAGTAGAAAATAACGTTTTTTTCGGTATAGCCGTTATCACTAAACAAACGCTATTGGTCATGCCATACAAGGCTAAATGCTCGGCGTGTTTTTCACGAACAAAAGAAATAAATTTTTTACTGCGCTCTAATTTTTCATTTAATGAAAGGTATTTTTTTGCAAGACTATCATCCCACTCTCGCCAAAGATGCTGCTCATAAACATAATCAGAATCTAATTTTTCAAAAAAAGTAATTAATGATTCATAACAAATTTCTTTTTCTGCCGCCGTCATTATTTCGGTATCAACACCATCCCACTCAACCATGACGGACACGGCACCGTCATGGTGTGCAATACAGTGTTTACCTAAAGCATGCGACCAGGTGAAATAATCAGAATAGTGTTTGTTAACTAAGGGAATCATTTTTTACAAAAAGTGGGGGCTTATATACGGCTTTGATGCTCGACAGTGGTTAACTTTTTATTGCGTTTTGTTTCAACAATGACACGGGCAAAAGCAATGTCATCACCATAATAGGCAACATAAATAACGGCGGCTAAAGAAAAAAAGAACAAAAACAGCGCCAGTATTTTTATCGGCCACAGCAATATCATGGAAAAAACAGCGGTAATTAACAGGCCAACTAAACCCATCGCCATGGGCATTTGCATACCGACAACACGTTTAATATCAAAACGACGATTAAAAGCGGACATTAACCGATCAGTGTTGCAATCGAATAAACAGCACCGGCAATAAAAATACCGATTAAGCCACCAATCAAAAATTGTTTACCCTTATCGGAATCACCTGCAGAAAAGTACATGCCTGCAATACCAATCGCGATCACACCAACAATAGCCGCCAGCAAGGTAACAATATCCGTCACCGCCTGCCCTTTTGTTTCCAGCGCACCTTCGAGGTCGCCGCCTTGTGCGTAGCTAGGTAAATTAGACGCATAAACCATCTTATACATAAACAAGCTAACCGCCAGAAACAACCCTTTTTTCCAAAATTTCATAAAAACCCCTATAGTGTGAACTATATAACTATAAAACAAAAAAATAATAAAAGCACTGTTTTTAACGAATGCTTTTGCGCTTGATATTCAGCTCGGTGCGTAATGTCCAGGCTGAAAACCCAATAATCAGTTGTCCAATAAAGTACAAAGGCAACAATAAAATACCATTAATATTGATGATGATTAAAAACGATAATAACCATTCTTGAATAATGCTGGCATTGGCAAACCAGGTAATAAGTTGCTCTGTCTGCATGACTGGCAAGACAGGTAATAACGCATGATTTAAAAGCCATTCTCGAACCAGACCACCACCTAACAAACGTGATCGTATTTCAAACATGGGCAAGCTGGTTAACAACAAAAGAATAAAACTGGGTAAGACTAAAAGCGGCCACAAACGAAACCAGGTCAACATGACGCATGACTCCATCCTGGGTTGTTATCGAGTGTTTCCTTCTCAACATTATCAGCCACGGTTTGTTGTGATAGTTTGCGTATTTCTTCAAGCTTATGCGGATTAAGGTAACGCTCCCAAAATCGAAGCCCGACTGACAAATCCTCTTCATGTTCATATTTTGGTATTTCAATATTTTCCCAATCAGCAAAATCCGGTAACGGAAAGCGCATTAACCAAAATGGATTTCTCGCTTGCACCCCTTTGGTTATCTGAGTAGAGACATAGGCCTGGCCGGTGTCCAGCTCGCGTAAATCGCGCCCGGTAACCCGTTCAACATCACGAATACTGATCGTGTTGCCGGTGTAACTTTGATTTTCAGAGGCGGACACCTCAGCAACATCAAAACGATCTAAAATGACTTTTGCAAAATCAATGGTTGATGCGCCCTGCACCCGTAAAAATATTTTTGTTGCCGCCAAATCATCCATTTGTTCAAGAAAATTAAAGGACACCTCTTTGATTTGAGCAACGCTTTGAAAGCTAAAAGCCGCAGGCATACGCGCACTTCGGGCGCGAGCCATAAAGGGAGAAAAACCATCATGCACAAACCGTCCCCAGTCATCAAAAAGCAAGGCGTAATAATCCGCAGAGCTACCCCCTGATAATTGTCGCGCCCTGGCTTCAACAGCAAACATTTCAGTAATAGCAACGGCAACCGCCGTTGAGTATTTCGTAAACGGTAAATGAAAATACACCGATTGCTGTTTATTGATTATCGAATGAATATCAATATCGGGTTCGTAGGCGTTTAATCGGTCAGTATGTTCACCCGAAACATAGATAAACAACCGGTTGAGTAAGCCACCAATATTGCGAACACGCTCATCATATGGCACCGCAAACCACGCTTTCGCCAAAGAAAGCTGCTCAGCATTAATTTTATCGGATTGCTGCGCTCGTCTGATTAACTCAACACCGGCATCATCAACGGTTAACACCACATATAAATCACGCAAGTTTGCTTGTTTATCTAAACCCAGTAATACGGGTAACACACGATTTAACGCGGTGTACTGTTCATCAGAATAATAAGTAGTTGATGTACTGCTACCAATCAATACCGCACTTAAACGATCAACCACCGCCAAAGGCTCACCGGCGAGCAAATTAATACTGGCTGAATCGGGTAACTCGGTAGAAAACAGATAATCAGGGTGACCGACATTGGCGATGTATTTGCGAATAATATCCAGATCCCCTTTTCCATCAAAAAACGCGATGCCTTTACCTAGCGATTTTCTAACGTATTCAACATAACCCAGGCTAAAGGATTCACTCTTACCCGCGCCAGGTTGCCCAAAACATAAAACACCCTGCATCAAGGTTTTTATCGACAAGCTACATTGTTCTATAACAGGTCGGTCTGGATTGGTTATTTCTAAACATTCTCCAAGCTGCCAATCATCTGAGGTCATGGCTTTAATCGGTTTTTTACGGGTAATAATCAGTAAGATTATTGCAGCAGTTGCAGCAATAAAAACACCCGCAAACAACCATGACCAGGTAAACATCAATACCATCGCATCAATGCAAATAATCAGGAAAAGAATGTAGAGTATATTTCTCAAAATACATTCCACAATGGTTTGATGACCATGACTTCAATAGAAGGCAGTTTCATCTCCCCTGCTTTGCAGGCGGCATTATATTGTTCTACCCATTTCAAATGACGTTTTTTCTGGTCAATACTGGTGGTGGCAATAATGAGATTATTTGCTAGATCACACCAGCATTGCCCGGTATGATCTGAGTAGTAATCCAGATCAGGTGCATGCCTGCGCGTCCAGGTTCGAGCAATTCGATTAGATGCCATCAAATAGTCATCAAGCAAAACAAGATACGAACAGCCTGTTTTGTCGGTTGCGGCATGTTCACCTAATGCAGGCCTTAAACCATGCGACAAAAGCTGTTTTTTTGGTGTCCAGGCGAAGCCTGGGTATTTATCACTAAGCATAAAAGCGATTTCATTGCGATGGCAGGCATGTTGCTGGACGGCAGCACTGGGCGTTCGTTTTCCAGAGGATACCATTGTATCCATCATGCGTGCCCCGGTTGAACTTAGCCGGAAAATAGCCGGACGAAAACCCGCCTCACTAATAACCAGATTTTTTGCTTGTAAGCTCTTTATTGATTTTGATATGGCCGGTAATTGCACCGCACAGGCTTTAGCAAGCTGTGCCGGTGTCGCAAAATAATTTTTTGTTAAAAAAGCCATGATACCGTCCTTAGTTGCCATTGATTGCTTAGTCCTTTGTCGCTGACTCAAACACAGAAAGTAACCACTGCTCTTGTGTGCAACCCGCTAATTTAGAAAACGCTTTTACTTTTTCTTTTGTTGTATCATTTAGGTTAATACGGGTTTGTTTTGTTGGCTCTTTGGTTGCACTCACAGGATTATCACGCACCGCTATGTCTGCTAAATGGGATAAATAATCACGGTAATTCATGCCGGAAATGGCGGCTTTTATTTCAAGCCTGGCTTTAAGCGACACGCTAATTTTTATAGCCGTATTAGTCGGCTCATTCATAACACATCCAGTATTTCTTTAGCACGGGTGCCAATAATGGCCTGTAGCTGTTTCTTTGTTACCTTGCCGGTTAAATCAACATCAATTAGTGCCAGGTTATTTATCGCTGCCAGTTTTTGTAAAATCAACGCCATGTCCTTTGCGTTATCCATCGCAAGAGAAACAGTGGGTGTTCTGGTTAAAGTAACGGGTGGGTTCTTTTTTTCTATCTTTGTACTTATCTGATCTGGTTCAACTGTATTTTGCGTTTCATTTAATTGCTCAAGTATTACATTCTTTTCATTAAACCAGGTTGATGCAGATAGATGCCCTTCTATAATCGCTTGTTTTACTTCTTCTGGTGCATTCGCCAGCCCAACAAATTTAGAAACAAACGTTTCAGATTTTCCAATCTCAGTACCAAGTGCCTTATTATTCAATCCCGTCTTTTCTTTAAGATCAGCTAGCTCATAGGCTAAATCCAAAGGCAGATAATCATCACGTTCCGTGTTCTCTGAAAGTTGAATTAACCGTTTTTTTGTATCCGTTTCAGTAACGCGGCGTATTGTTGCACGTATGGATTCTTGTTTTAATACATCTTTAATTGCACGATAACGACGCTCGCCAGAGATAAGCTCATATCGAAAAGCACTTATTTGCTTAACAATAACGCTCTGGAGTTGCCCGTTCTTTTTAATACTCGTTGCAAGCTCTTCAATATTTTCAAATATTGTTCTGCCCTGTTTTTTTACTTCGATACTATCTATCAACAAAATAACAGCATCAGGATCTTGTAAATCCGCTTCCGTGCGCTTAGCAATTTCAATTGCAGTATTATTTTGTGATGACTGCTGTTTTATATCGACAAATTTTTTGTTCGATTCCGAACGTTTTTTAGCAATGCTTTCTTTTAGATTAAATGCCATGGTTATGCCTCAACGCTAAGCGGTAAAAACAATTCTTCAAATAATTCCATATAACGCACACTAACTTTTGAAGACGGGCGCAATATGACAACCGGTTTATTTGCCAGGGCGGCTTCTTCCATAATGGTTGTATAAGGAATCAGTGTTTTTGCTGCCACAAACATTTCTGCATCAACGGCACTTTGTATTTCATTTATATTTGATATCGCAGCTTTGGTATTTTCACTAACCTGAACATTCACAACGGCTAATAATCGTAATCCGGCATCACCTAAACTAATTTTAAGCTCACTTAATTGTTCAATCATATTTATAAAATCAGGCAAAGGGGCTAAAGATAAAATAGATGGTTTTATTGGCACAATCACATCATCACAGGCAAGCAATGCCGCACTTAATAATCGACCATTAAAACCTGCCGTATCCACAAAAATATAATCATAAGCAGCCAGGTTTTTATCTTTTTTAAATAAGGTGCGTAATCGGGACTCACCCATAATGGCTTGTCCTAACCATGATTCGGTTTCGATTAATGCTGAACCTGCACAAACAACGTCATAGCCATAAGGTGACGTTGTGCAAATAGATGATGGCGCTTTAGGTGTATCCTGAAACATCTGACAAGCTGATGTTTCATCGTCAACATCTTTTATGCCAGATAGCATGGTAGAAGACCCCTGTGGATCCAAATCAATAAGCAAAACTTTTTTATTATGTTTTGCCGCTGCCGCCGCAAGATTTGCTGAAGTTGTGCTTTTCGCTGTTCCGCCTTTTGGAAAAGCAATGGCAATAATCTGTGTCATTTGTATTATCCCCTTAAACATTCTCAAAGAATGTTACATTATACCAGTTATAATTACAAAATAAATATTAATAATACATAAATAATGTAACATTATGGCGGAATGTTAAACAATTTAGTAATTTTATTATCCCAGTTACCTGATGGTGTTTAAAGTGATGATGACTCCTTAATCAAATAAATCAGAGTGCGATCCAGTACGCTCAAAACGTACTGTTTTCCCATCAATTCGATATATCAACAACCAATTTGGCTCTACATGCAAATCACGACAGCCTCCCCAGTCACCCTTCAATGGATGGTCAAGATATACTGCTGGCAAAGGTTTTTCATCTATCAATAGTTGCATGGACTTTTTGATCTTTCCAATATCCTTGCCTCGTTTTTTGACACGTTTCAGATCACGGCGAAACTGCGTTGAAAAATCAGGTTGTCGCATTAAATATCCAGCTGTTCAAAAAGATCCTTAGCATCCTTGGCGTGATGAACTTCTTCGCCTCGTTCGCTTTTGCGTAATGTTTCAGTGGTAAGTTTGTTTGGTATTTTTACCTCAAACGGGATGCCTTGATTTAATTCAATTTGTCGGTAAAACATTCGAATTGCCTCAGCGGTACTTATTCCTATTTGGTTGAGGATGCTCTCTGCACCAGCTTTAAGGTCGGCATCAATTCGAGCGTGAATGACTGCATTTTTTGACATTAGTTAACCCTCTTGTTTTCTTTATTGTATCACAAACGGAACACAAATTAAAAAATTCTGACGTATAATGCCATTGCTGTGTTAATTGAGCACTCCTTGCGTTAGCGGCACCATCTGAAACCCCCTAAGCGATTTCATAATTATAAAATAAACGTTAATAGTACATAAATAGCGTAACATTACGGCGGAATGTTAAACAATCAGTAGTTTTATATTGCTGCTAGTTTTTACCCTACTCGTTACTTTTTTTGGTTGCGCCCACGTTTGTTTTAATCCGCGCCGTTGCCAGGACAATGTTTTTTCCTGTATTTGTTTATTTGAATAATTGCCTGCATCCGCTTCAAATAAAATCATTTCACCCGTTGCTTGATCGGTATAAACCGCATCAGGCAAATGCTCACCAATAAGGTTTTTATCGGTTTGAGATAATTTTATTGAAAGACGAAAATCACTTGGCCGATCTAAACGAAAATAAGCTTCTGAGGTGATGAGTTCATGGTAGTCACTTCGACTGCTGCCCGTATTGGGTAAACGGCCACCCCAGGCAACCGCCATTTCGTGACTGGAAAATTCAAAGGTTCGATAACGACCTTGACCCGCCACAAAAATATTGCGACTGCGAATTATATTGGCATCGAGTAATCGTTGTAATGAACGAGTGCCTTTTGTTTGTAGATGCGTGTAATGATGGTCGGCAGCTTGATTCGCTGAGATAATTTGTACTTTTCCTAAATCTCGCAAGAATTCTCGGTCTGCCGATGTTAACCGTAATACGTTATTTTTTCCGGCAATGGAAAGGAGCTTTTTTGTTTTTGGGTTGTAGTGTCGTCGTGTCATTTGGTTATTTTTTTAGGCTATTTTATATGGAATCGCTTGTTTTTAATATCTAGCCGGTAACAACGACTGGGATTGTGGATGATGCAATGACCAGCGCGGGGTTAAACGTTCAGCAACCACTGATGTTAGTAGGGGACACGGGACTTGCTGCGTGGGTTTAGCAAGAACAGTTTTATCGTTCTTGCCGAAACGCTAACCAGAAAACCGGTCTTTTTCGGTTTTCTGGGTAGTGTGTAGCGAGGGCCGAGCCAACGAGCTTATCGAGGTACGAAGATAAGCCGTATGGCTCGGCGACAGCAAAGGCGCGATAGCGCGTAATGAGTGCATGTTTTGCAGCACGATATTACCTTGGGACTGTCCCGAGCTACGAGAAAATGGTAGGCGAAGCCTGCGGTGTAACCCATTAAATTTATTGTATTTTACCATTAAAAAATGGAAACTATTACAGAAATATACCATACTTTTTGTTTTTTATACTACATTGCTTTTGTTTGGCACAATTTGTGCGTTTTTATACAAATGTTCATTTTTTCTCATTTACATTGATAGAGTTTTTTAAAGTTGGTTGCACTGATGCTTTTTGGATCAACTTTATTATTAATGTTCACTGTGGTTAATGGATACCACCAGTACAGGGATGTATTTGCCATACATGGATGTATTCCTTTCAAGCTGCATGGATGCAGCGTTAGGTTTTTGATAGAGCAGGGTAGAGCCAGGGATGGCGTAGGACAGGTGTTTTTTTATTTATTTAATATAAATGAGCGATAGCGAATTCCTTGTTGAAAGGCATGGATGCCGGGGTTTGGTCAAGCCTGTAGGGAACAGGCTTGAACCTCCCGTCCGTTAAAAAATTAGAGGATTTGAAGTTATCCACAGGGTTTGTCTTGTGTTAAATAGAGTTAAATAAGTGTTAGTAGTGTTAAGACAAAAAAAACGCCTGTAAGTAATTGAAAAACCAATAAAAATAAAAACATGAGGTGTGTAAAACCCCGAAAATCGGTGTGTAAAACCCCGAAAATCGGTGTGTAAAACCCCGAAGTTTGGTGTGTAAAACCCCGAAGTACATGTAGCGGTTATCAACAGGCAATTTCAGCCCTAAATATTCATCGGTGTGTAAAACCCCGAAAACTTGACATTGGTGTGTAAAACCCCGAATATCAGCGGTGTGTAAAACCCCGAAAAGGATGTTGTATGTCTATTAATACATTACTGCCAGAAAAACACCCACAGAACGACCTGTTTATCTGTGACGTAGCTGACGCTGTTTTAAAAGACATCATGCCGCAAATGGAACACCCGTTTTATTCGCTCTCTAAAAAGCCAGATACACAGATTAGACGCTACGAACATAATGGAAGCTGGTTAGAGATTACGCCAAGCGTTAAAGGTATGGCAACCATATATGATAAGGACATATTGATATATGCAATATCGCAAATAGTCGCGAAACTCAATCGTGGTGAAAAAATACAACAACGTGTAAAAATTAATTGTCACGAAGTTTTAATGTTTACAAATCGAGGCACTGCAGGCAAAGACTATCTTTCACTAATAGAAGCCATTGACAGGCTTGCTGGTACTCGCATTAGTACCAACATAAGCGCTGGTGATGAAGAAGAATATAATAATTTTGGATTAATTGATCAGGGGTCTATTCGTCGCAAAAATGGGCTAAATGGTCGATTATTATGGGTTGAGCTTAAATTATCTGATTGGGTATTTGATGCTATCAGTAATGCAAAAGTACTGACGCTACACAGAGACTACTTTCGTCTGCGTAAACCGATTGAAAGGCGGGTATATGAGATTGCAAGAAAGCAATGCGGCAATCAAAAAAGCTGGTCAATCAGATTAGAGCTATTACTTAAAAAATCAGGCTCGAAAAGTAGACTTAAAGAATTTAGACGATCGATTAAAGAAATATGTAAAACAGACCATTTGCCTGATTATAGTATTTACTTAGACGGATCAAACGATCAAGTCACGTTTACTAATCGGATGAAATATAAACAAAAAGGGAAGTTGCAACGCCCATCATTCAGTAGTACTAACATCTATGAAACCGCAAAAAAATACACTGGTGGTGAGGATGTATATGCCTGGGAGAACGACTGGATTAATTACTGGATAGAGTCAGGAAGCCCAACTTTACAAAACCCAGATGCCGCATTCATAGGATTTTGTAAAAGTCGTTATGTAAAAAATAAGCAACTGAGTTTAATTTAAAATAGTGTGTAAAACCCCGAAGTGAACATAAAAAACCTAATTAAAACGATGATGCACTTTTACTTCATGGATAGTATAATATCCTCATTATGAAAAATGAGGGCTAATATATGTTGTGTCGTTATCATATTTGGTTTGGAAAAAAACGTACCACTATCACGGTAGATACTATTCTATCTGAAATGATGGCAATTAAACTGGGGGGATTACCTGGCACAAAGGAGGCACATCGAGCCGTCAGATTATGGCTACAGGATACTTTAGTATCCACATTAGGCAACTATGAAGGTCGTAATGATGCAAGCCAGTGGGCAAGGCAATATTTAATCAGAGCTATTTCGGATAGTAAAATATCCAAAAAATGGGAAGACTGGAAATACGAGCTTGATTAGGAAAAGAGACTTTTTAATACATCCATGAAAAATAACAATGCTTACCGTTTAGTCATTACATTATTTTGTTTAATGCTGCTAACGGTGAATAGCCATGCAAAGGAATACAATACGCTCTTCGTAACAGAAGTGACCAGTGTTTTTGATGCAGATACTTTTCGCGTTAACATCAAAGATGTTCCGCCGATAATAGGGCAGAGAATGCCCGTGCGTATACTAGGCGTGGATGCGCCAGAAATCAGAGGCAAGTGCCAGGCTGAGAAAGTAAAAGCTCGATTGGCCAAACAATTTACGGTAGAACAATTACGCTCCGCTAAAATCATTGAACTTCGCAATGTTCGGCGTGGTAAATATTTTAGATTGTTGGCGAATGTTTATATTGATGGTAAAAATTTAGCTGATAGCCTGATCCAGGCGGGACATGCTAGAGCGTATGAAGGTGGGAAGCGTCAGGGCTGGTGTCAATAAAAAAATTACGGTTATGACTTCTCTTCAAAATTTATTAAAAACATATCGTCAGGTTTCCCAGTCAGAATGCGAAAATTGTAACGGAGTTATACAGAGCTGACTATCTCTGTTAGCCGAGCCGCTGTATGTCTACCTGAAATCCGGAGTTTTGCGGCGCTGTAGGTTTAACTGTTATAACCTTTAAGGACACTTTGCTATGAAAATGGAACAGAATAATGAACAGTAATCCACTTGGCATCCCTCAAAGAGAAAGAACTGGATCTAGTACGTTTGGAAAATATGAATACCAATACCACTGGGCTTTATGCCGTATTATCGACGAACAAAGAAATACACGTGAATATGCAATTTTCATGGAGCTACATGAAGACGTTGTCTTAGCTGACTCACTTGATTCCGATACTGCCATGTTTGAGTTTAATCAAGTCAAAAATATAGGTAGTCCAAAATATAACATCACTAACTTAACAAAAAGAAAGAATGGAAAAGGGTCAATATTAGGAAAACTTATTTCATCGGCAATAAATAAACCATTTAGTAAAAGTATTTCTACAGTAAATTTGGTTGCGTCATGTGGGTTTAATATTGACTTGATTGATAATAGCCTTAATTTGGATGTTATTACTGTTGGAGATTTGAGTGATAAGTCGGTGGAAACCCTCAAATCATCACTTAAGAATGAGTTGGGTTCTGATGACTTTCCTGACAACCTTAGATTCATCGTTCCAAGCCTAAGCATTACGGATCAACAGGATTCAGTAATAGGAAAAATATCAACATTAATTTCGGATATTTTCCCGGGAAGTCACTGTAATGCAGAATATATTTATCGAACATTAATTGATGAATTACACCGAAAAGGTGCCGTCTTATATGATTATAGTAAGTGGGATGATTTGTTAGAAAATAAAGCGCTTACATCAACGAAAGTAACAAAAGCTATTAGCGCACATATTAGCTTGAAAGATATACAGGCAGTATTGCAAGAAGCAAGTGAAATAGCTGAAGAACTTGGCTTGTCATACTTACTACAAAGAAGAATGCGTAAAAATATTGAAGGAATTCATATTCAGTCTATTGGGTTTCCAACTTCAATAAAGCTAAAAATTCGTGAATCAATATGCATAGCGATAACGTCTATAGCTACAAATAAATCAATAGAATTGGTTGATATTATTAGTGGCGTTGAATCATTACTTCCTGATAAAACTAAAGCACAAATAGGAAGTAATGAAATCGTTCGGGACCACATTATTTATGAAATTATTATGGGGGAAGTGTGAGTTCAGATAATTACAAATTATTAATAAGAAACTTGAGGAAGAATAGACATGAAGAGCTTAAAATTCAAACGATTAGTTCTAGTGTCAGATACGACAAAGTCCGCGAATCAGTTCAAGTTTCAAGAAAGATTCAACCTGATCACGGGGAGAAATAATAGTATTGGGAAATCGTCCTTAGTAAAAAATATATTTTGGGCTCTTGGTTGTGAGCCGGAGTTTGATGAAACCTGGAATTCGCTCGATTGCAAGGTGCTTTTAGAGTTTACAGTCGAAACAAAGAATTACTCAGTCCTTAGAGTGCATAATTCAATAACCTTTAGTGATGATGGTGAAAAATTTTATAAGTTTGGAAAAATAACAGGTGAGTTTTCCAAAGTTTTTTCTGAAATAGTTGATTTCAAGGCGCGGCTTCCAAATAGAGGGGATGATCCAGTCCTTGAGACTCCGCCACCTGCATACTACTTTCTACCATTCTATATTGATCAGTTACGTAGTTGGACATCACCTTGGAATTCATTTCAAAATTTGGCGCAGTATGCACGCTGGAAGCAGCCAATAGTAAAATACCATACTGGTTATTTATCTCCCGAGCACTTTGAAATAGAAGAAGATATATTTGAATATGAGGCAGAAAAAAAAGAAGCTAATGAAGAGGTTAAGAAAATAAATACGGCTATAGAGATAGTTGAAAAATATATACCTAAGAGTAATTTAGCAATCACAACCGAAGAATTCGAAGTAATAACAAATGAAGTTAAAGAGGAGCTTGGTAATTTAGCAGAGCAGCAAGAAATATTACTTAGCAACTTAAGCGATGTTCAATCATCAAAATATCATCTAGAGAATCAACTGGAAATCGCAATAAGAGCTGTCATAGAGATTGAGGATGATTACCGGTTTTCAGTTGAGTATATTGAAAATGACGAACTTGAGTGTCCTCTCTGTGGAACGGTTCATGATAATTCACTTGTAAGTAGAGCATCTATTCTTTCTGATAAGCAACAGGCAGAAGATCAGGTACAATTTATACAGCAAGAAATAAATACATTAGGTGTGACAATAGATAAATTACAGCCACAGTTAGAAAAGGCGAGGAACCGTATTGCTGAGATTAATAATAAATATGATAAGAATATTAACAAAAATACAAAATATAATTTAACAGAAATAGTTGATAGTTTCGCATCGCAATCAGTACAGAGAAACGTTGAAGAAACCAAGGCAGAAAAACAGGCTTTACATAAAAATAGAAGTGATAAGCAGAAAGAGCTTAGAAAGGAGCAAAAAGGGCTCCTGACAAACGATAGAAAACAGGGGCTTGGTGATTTCTTTACAGGGCTAATTACGGAGTTCATTGGAAAGCTAAATGCTAAAGGTGTAAATCTTAGCAAAGTTAAACATCCAATGGATTACAATAAGCTCTTTGGCAGTGGTGGAGCTGCCGAAGGTACAAGAGCTGCTCTTGCATATCAAATGACAGTATTTAGACAGATCTACTATTCTAATAATGAGATTCCCGCTCCATTGGTTATTGATACTCCAAATCAACAAGAACAGGCCATTCAAAACTATGAACGTATTATTGAACTTATCTTAGAAGATACTCCTAATCAAAGCCAGGTTATACTCTGTGGTATGGATAATAAATATTTAGACCCGTATAAAGATAGGGCAAATATTATTTGTCTTGATGAGAATAAATTGCTGAAAAAGAATGGTTATAAGGAATTGAGCAAAGAACTCTCGCTGATAACTGAATCTGCAAAAAAAGGTTATAACAATGCCATTAACTCGGACAGTTAAAAGCGTCGTTTCGCTGCGCTGCACTTTGCTTTTAACTGCCGGTTATGGCGGCGTTATGCCCATTCAACATATAGGAATACTAAGTGATTACAACAAACGTAATACATAGAGTTGTCCAAATAAAAATAAATGGAACAAGTGGAACCTGTTTTACATTTGAATTAGATAAAATGCAGTACATTATTACAGCTCGACATATCGCAAACAGTATTACGGGGAAACATGTAGTTGAAATTTTCCATGAGGATCAATGGGAAAAAATGAATGTAAATTTGGTGGGACACGGTTTAGGTGATGTAGACATCACAGTATTATCGGCCGACGTTCAAGTTTCTCCCACTTACCCAATGGAACCCACCTCGAAATCAACTGCAATAAATTATGGTCAAGATGTATATTTCTTAGGCTTTCCGTATGGCATGTCCACTGAAGTAGGTGAAATCAACAGTAATTTTCCACTTCCTTTCGTCAAAAAAGCGATTCTTTCTTGTTTGTATACAAATAAACGAAATGAGTACTTATTATACCTTGATGGTTACAATAACCCAGGTTTTTCGGGCGGGCCTGTTGTATATCTACCGGAAAATTCAACTAAGTTCTGTGTGGCATCCGTAATTTCTGGTTTTAGGTTCCAAAGGGAACCTATATTTCAAGGTGATCAAGCAATTCCTTTAGAATATAAACACAATACTGGAATAATTGTTACATACGGAATACAACATGCGATTGAATTGATAACAAACAATCCAATAGGATATAAATTAGAGGCATAATCAAAAGTAATAACATGATTAAAGAACAACAGATCGAAAAAGCCTTAATTGACAAACTAAAAGATCTCAAATACACCTATCGCGAAGATATTCGCGATAGGTGTACGCTTGAACAAAACTTCCGCGACAAGTTCGAGGCGCTTAACCGCGTCCATCTTACTGATTCAGAATTTGCCCGTCTGCGAGACGAAATCGTTAACGCGGATGTGTTCACCGCCGCCAAAACCCTGCGTGAACGCAATACCTTCCTGCGAGAAGACGGTACGCCGCTGCAATACACACTGGTCAATATCAAAGATTGGTGCAAAAATGAATTTGAAGTTATCAACCAGCTACGTATTAACACCGACAACAGCCATCATCGCTATGATGTGATTTTGCTCATTAATGGTGTACCCGTGGTACAAATTGAACTGAAAACGCTGGAAGTCACCCCACGCCGCGCCATGGAGCAAATTGTCGATTATAAAAACGACTCCGGCAATGGCTACACTAATACGCTGTTGTGCTTTATGCAGCTGTTTATTGTGAGCAATCGAGCCAATACGTATTACTTCTCCAACAACCACAACCAGCACTTTAGCTTTAATGCGGACGAACGCTTTTTACCTGTCTATCAACTTGCCAACGAAGATAATACAAAAATCACCCATTTAGATGACTTTGCCGATCACTTTCTTGCCAAATGCACATTAGGTCAAATGATCAGCCGCTATATGGTTTTGGTGGCCAGCGAGCAAAAACTGATGATGATGCGCCCCTACCAAATCTATGCGGTTAAGGCGATTGTCGATTGTATCCATCAAAACCGGGGCAATGGCTATATCTGGCATACCACCGGCAGCGGTAAAACGCTCACATCGTTTAAAGCCTCCACACTGCTTAAAGACAACCCAGACATTGATAAATGCCTGTTTGTGGTTGACCGTAAAGACCTCGACCGCCAAACCCGTGAAGAATTCAACAAATTCCAGGAAGGCTGTGTCGAAGAAAATACCAACACCGAAACTTTGGTGCGGCGTATGCTTTCAGAAGACTATGCCGATAAAGTTATTGTTACTACTATTCAAAAACTTGGCCTTGCTCTGGATGAAACCAGTAAACGAAATCAAGTCAATAAAAAACAAGGCAAGCAAACCTATAAAGAACGACTAGAGCCACTGCGCAACCAGCGTATTGTATTTATTTTTGATGAATGTCATCGCTCTCAATTTGGTGATAACCACCAAGCCATTAAATCGTTCTTTCCCAATGCTCAGTTATTTGGCTTTACGGGCACACCTATTTTTCCCGAAAACGCCACATACAAAAAAATCGATGGCACACAAGCATCTTACAAAACCACCGAAGATATTTTCCAAAAAGAACTGCACGCTTATACTATTACCCACGCCATAGAAGATCGCAATGTACTGCGATTTCATATCGACTACTTTGGTGAAAAACCGAAAGAGGTCGAGAAAAGCAAAGCCAAACCCAAAGCACCTGAAGCAAAAGCAGTTGTTAACGAGATTATCAATAAACACGATGCCGCCACCAACCAGCGCCGTTTTAACGCGACATTAGCCACAGCTTCCATTAACAACGCCATTGAATACTACGAACTATTCAAACAAGAACAAGCTAAAAAACAGGCCGAAGATGAAAATTATCAACCCTTAAATATTGCCTGTGTGTTTTCGCCACCGCCAAAGGCTCTTGCCAAAAACAGCGAGAAAACAAATGAAAAAAATGTGGCTGATATAAAACAGCTTCAAGAAGACTTGCCACAAGAAAAAGCCGACAATGAAGAAGCGCCAGAAGAAAAGAAAAAGGCACTTAAAGCCATCATTGCTGACTTCAACACTCAATACGGCACAAATCATAATATTAACGAATTCGATCTATACTATCAGGACATACAGCAACGCATTAAAGACCAAAAATATACCAATAAAGATTACCCGCATAAAAACAAAATCGACATCGTGATTGTGGTGGATATGCTACTCACCGGTTTTGATTCTAAATATCTCAACACCCTGTATGTGGATAAAAACCTCAGGCACCATGGTTTGATTCAAGCCTTTTCACGTACCAACCGCGTGCTTAACGATACCAAGCCCCATGGCATGATTCTGGATTTTCGTTATCAGGAATCCGCCGTTAATACCGCTATTGCCTTATTTTCAGGGGTAAATAAAGACAAGGCCAAAGAAATTTGGCTGGTTGACCCTGCGCCCGAAGTGATTAAACAATTAGACGATGCCGTCAGCAAACTTGAAAAGTTTATGGACTCGCAAGGCCTTGCTTGCACGCCCGAAGAAGTCAACAACCTCAAAGGCGATGCCGCACGGGGCGAATTTATTAACCACTTTAAAGAAGTGCAGCGCCTAAAAACCCAGCTTGATCAATACACCGACCTAAGCAACGAGCAAGTAGACAGTGTGAATGCGCGACTACCGGAAGATCAACTGCGTGGCTTCCGTGGTATGTATCTGGAAACGGCGCAACGCCTAAAAGCACAACAAGGTAAGGGTGATGATCCCGATGACCCCGTGCAACAACTGGATTTTGAACTGGTTTTGTTTGCCTCGGCCGTCATTGACTACGACTACATCATGGGCTTAATTGCGAAATCTATCGACGACACACCCAGCAAGCAAAAAATGACCCGTAAGCAGCTAATTGACTTAATCAGCGCCAGTGCCAACCTGATGGATGAGCGCGACAATATAGTCGCCTATATTAACAGCCTGCCAGCCGGTAAAAGCCTGAACGAGAAAGCCATTCGCCAGGGCTATCAACAATTTAAAGCACAACAATCCGCCAAAGAACTCAATGCCCTTGCCGAGAAGCATGGGCTAACAAGTGAAGTCCTGCAAGGCTTTGTTGATGACATTATGGAGCGGATGATCTTCGATGGCGAACAGCTAAGTGACCTGTTCGCACCGCTGGAACTGAGCTGGAAAGCCCGTACCAAGGCAGAGCTGGCATTGATGGACGAGCTAGTGCCACTGCTTAAAAAGCTCGCTCAAGGGCGTGATATTTCGGGCTTGTCTGCGTATGAGTGAGGCAGTAACAAAGACTCTGGTGCCTGATTTGCGTTTTCCTGAGTTTCGAGTTGCGGGGGAGTGGGGGGAAAAGAACCTAGGTGAATTAGCAAGTTTTTTTAAGGGAAAAGGATTACCTAAAAGTGCAGTTACGCATAATGGGAAAAACCTATGTATTCATTACGGTGAACTATTTACAAAATATTCGGAAGTTATAGAAAAAATCAAAAATCGCACTGATTTTGATAATGGTTTCTTGTCAAAAAATAATGATGTACTTATGCCTACATCAGATGTTACTCCGAATGGGCTGGCAAAGGCATGTTGCGTAAAGTTAGATGGCGTTGTTCTTGGTGGTGATATTCTTGTTATTAGAGTGGATAAATTAGAAGTTAATGGTGAGTTTTTAAGTCGTTATATTAGATTCAAAGAGCAAAAAGTTCTTCAGCTTGTTACAGGCTCTACCGTTTTTCATTTATATGCATCTGCAATTGAAAAGCTAATGATTGCAATTCCACATATTAATGAACAACAAAAAATCGCCAATTGCCTGTCTTCCCTCGACGAGCTAATCACCACCCAAGCCAAAAAAATCGAATCACTCAAAGCCCATAAAAAAGGCCTGATGCAGCAGCTTTTCCCAGCCGAAGGCGAAACCGTCCCTAAACTACGCTTTCCTGAGTTTCGGGATGCGGGGGAGTGGAATGTCTCAACAATGGAGGGAATATCTTCAATTTCTTCAGGTGGTACTCCTAGCCGTACAAAAACTGACTATTGGAACGGTAAAACTCCTTGGGTCACGACAACCCTGATTGACTTCAATACTATAACGCTTGTGAATGAATATATCACTGAAGCAGGGCTTCAAAATTCATCAGCCAAAATTTTTCCTAAGAACACAATTCTAATGGCGATGTATGGACAAGGAAAAACAAGAGGAAAGGTGGCAATATTAGGTGTTCAAGCAGCTATCAACCAAGCTTGTGCGGCTATTACTTTAAAAAAAGGAATTAATACAGACTTTGTGTTTCAAAATTTAGCTGCTCGTTATGATGAAATACGAAGAATAAGTAATCAAGGAGGCCAAGAGAATTTGAGCGGAACTCTCATTAAAAAAATACCTTTTACATACCCCGATGCTCAAACCAACGAACAACAAAAAATCGCCAATTGCCTGTCTTCCCTAGACGAGCTGATTACCACCCAAGCCCAAAAAATCGAATCACTCAAAGCCCATAAAAAAGGCCTGATGCAGCAGCTTTTCCCTGCCACGAACGAGGTGAATGGATGACTAAGTTGCTTACAGAAAAAAATAATAGAGACTAACGAATCATGACCGAACAACAACTAAACAAACTGGGCAGTACACTTTGGGGCATCGCCGATCAACTGCGCGGTGCCATGAATGCCGACGACTTTCGCGATTATATGTTGTCGTTTCTGTTCTTGCGTTATCTTTCAGATAACTATGAAAGCGCGGCGCAAAAAGAATTGGGAACAGATTACCCCCAGCTTGAAGATGATAATAAACGTGCCCCGTTAACCGTGTGGTATAAGCAAAACGCAGAGGATATCGTAGCGTTTGAAAAACAGATGCGCCGCAAGGTGCATTATGTAATTGAACCACAGCACCTGTGGAGCAGTATATCGGATCTGGCCAGAACTCAGCACGATGATTTATTGCTGACTTTACAGGCAGGCTTTAAATACATTGAAAACCAATCCTTTGAAAATAATTTTCAGGGTTTATTTTCGGAAATTAATCTCGATTCTGAAAAACTGGGCAAAAATTACAGCGCCCGCAATGCCAAACTCTGTACCATTATTCAAAAAATCGCCGAGGGTATTGCTGATTTTTCCTCCAGTAGCGATGTATTGGGTGATGCCTATGAATACCTAATCGGGCAATTTGCCGCAGGTTCGGGTAAAAAAGCCGGTGAGTTTTATACACCACAGCAAATATCGACGATACTTTCTGAAATTGTCACGTTGGATAGTCAGGATCCTAAAACGGGCAAAAAGAAAAAGCTGAATAAGGTACTGGATTTTGCCTGTGGCTCCGGTTCGCTATTGTTAAACGTGCGTAATCAGTTGGGGGCGCATGGTATTGGTAAGATCTACGGCCAGGAAAAAAACATTACCACCTATAACCTGGCTCGCATGAATATGTTGTTGCACGGGGTTAAGGATTCTGAATTTGAAATCCACCATGGCGATTCCCTGCTGAATGACTGGAATTTGTTAAATGAAATGAACCCGGCGAAAAAACAGGAATACGATGCTGTTGTGGCTAATCCGCCCTTTAGTTACCGCTGGGAACCCTCAGAAGCCTTAGGCGAAGATTTTCGTTTTAAAAGCTATGGTCTTGCGCCTAAATCGGCGGCCGATTTTGCCTTTTTGCTGCACGGTTTTCACTTTCTTGGTGATGAAGGCACGATGGCGATTATCTTACCTCATGGGGTGTTGTTTCGTGGCGGTGCTGAAGCGCGTATTCGTAGCAAGCTGCTAAAAGATAATCATATTGATACCGTGATTGGTTTACCGGCAAATCTGTTTTTCTCCACCGGCATTCCCGTTTGTATCCTGGTGCTGAAAAAATGTAAAAAATTTGATGACGTATTGTTTGTCAATGCAAGCGAACATTTTGAGAAAGGCAAACGCCAAAACCGCTTGTTGCCAGAACACATTGATAAAATTATTGGTGCTTATCAATATCGCAAGGAAGAGCAACGCTATTCCCGCCAGGTGTCGATGGAGGAAATTGAAAAGAATGATTTTAATCTTAATATTTCAAGATATGTCAGCACTGCTAAGCCAGAACCGATTGTAGATTTGCAGGCAGTGAATGAAGAGCTTCTGAAAATAGACAAAAATTCGCAGGAAGCAGCTCAAAGACATAATCAGTTCCTTAAAGAGCTAGGCTTGCCACCTGTAATTTGACGAATGACTAATAACAAGGCGCTCGTTTACGCCGCACAGCTTGGTCGTTATGTTTAGCGAAGATAAATAGGGTTTAACTACAAAAGCGGTAAAAAACGCCCACTTACCTGCCTTAACCCATTGGTGTGCAACAGAAACACATGAACTCTTTGGATTTACTTAAGCGGTAATTTCAAATAAAAATAAAAAGTAAAGAATCCATAGCCTACCGATTAATAGAATTTGCTAAATACTAATTTACATAATGATGGAAAAGATATGACTGTACTTGAATACAAAATAAACGATCACCCTGGTGGATTTGTTGGGTTTAGGGTTGCTCGTACAATTGGTGAAGAAAAGAATTACAAACAAAAATACTTTTCAGCGAAAAAGCATGGTTACGCTAATGCCAAAATTCTTGCTAACGATCAAGATAGTCAGTGGTTAATGCAGGCTGAAAAAGTCCGTTTTCAATCCAAAAGAAACACCTCTCGAAAAAATCGTAATATAAATATAATTGTAGATGGGCTGAGAGCTTATATATCGACAGAAAATAGAATTAGAGATGGGAAGAAAAAAACGTATTTTACACCGTGTTTTTTAGTAAAAAAAATCGGGGCAGGGCAACCTAGCATTATGTTTCGTACAAATAAGCATGGCTACAAAAAGGCCTATATACTGGCGGTTAAAAAATTAGCAGAAATACAGGATTTACCAGCGACTAAAGCACTTTCTATTATGGCGGCTATGCCAGATAAAAAAATCTTTACTGGGTACTTGCTTGATAATATCCGCAAGCGAGATCATACGCTGTCGAAAAAAGAGCTTTTATCTAAATTACAGTAAAAATTAATGATATTACACATAACAATACGGGGTAGTTACCTCATAGCTACGTAAAGTGCCAACTACTTTTAAGGAAACACCAACCGCGTCATCATGTGCGCGGTCTCCGCATTTAATGGGGTTTGAAGTCCAACGGTGCGAAAAGTTACTCTAAGGGTAGCTACCTCATAGCCACATAAAGTGCCAACTTATTTGACTGTATCGCTTTAGCTAAACACCACCCGCGTCATCATATGCGCGGTCTCCGCATTTAACACTTTTGTATAGATTTCAGTGGATCGCCGGTCTTTGTGGCCGAGCCACTGCTGTAATACCGGCACGTCCACGCAATGCAATACACAGTTCACCGCAAAACTGTGGCGTAACACATGACAACTCACTTCAATACTCAATGGGCTGCCCTGGGCTTTTAATGTATCCGCTGCCGCCTTTAGCCAGCGATCCGCCGTTGCTCTTGAAATAGCAAATAACGGCTCATGTTTGCCGCGCCGGTGGGTAGCCAGGTAACGTAAGGTCTCCTCGATGTAGTCACCATCATACACCGGCAACAAGCGTTGTTTAATGGCACCGGCTTTGGGTCGCCCGCGTTTTTGTTTTAAAGTCGGTAAAACAATCTCAGGATGTTTACCGTCGAAATAAAAATGCGCGGGGGTCAGGCTCAGCACTTCACTAATGCGACCACCGGTGTGCCACAATGTATTAATCAAAAAATGGTGAATATCATTTTTTGTGGCATTGAGCAGATTGGTGATTTCGGGTTTGAGTAAGTAGGGGGGCAGGCTGTGTTCTTCCAGTAACAATGACCGCCGCCTGGATAAATAATAATCCCAGTCAATTAGCAACGATTGTGGAACGGGTATAGTTTGTTGCTGTGTTAATTGATGCATTTTACTTTATGCGCTTATTGAGCGTCCAGCGTTGGCCATTTGCCACCGCTATGCAATATCTCCAGGATGGCTTTTTCTGGATTGCTATGGCTATATTTACCCCAATACTGCAGCAATCGAGGTTGGCTTAAACGATTATGAGGCATACCGATGTCTAACGCCGTGATGAACGCATAAAGCTGATCTTGCGAGGCACACACTTGTATATTGCATTGTGCATTGGCATCGTCATAAACCAGATTATCGTCGTCATTAACTATTTTCATTTTTAGTCTCCTTTTTATCCCGCGTTAATGATAGCAAATCAACGCCCATAATGAAACAAAAAAACAGTTATTAGTAGTATTGTATCATTATTAAATCATTAAAAAACCGCCTGGGCAGCTGGCCACCGTTGCTGCAGCGGCTCCGGAGCCGGTGCTGGCAAAGCCACCTGGAGCCGCGAAAAAGGCTTTATTGGTAGGTTAAATCGAATTTAAGGAAAAACCCGAAAAGCGCTGAAGTCGCAAATGCGGAAAATAAAGGCCATGAGACAAACTAGGGGGTTTTGTCTCAGTTAACAAGGAATAAGGACTATTTAGGGTTTTGTGTGAAACGCCGACAAAAGTACCCGTCGTCATTGTTGTTATTGGCCGTGTGTGCAAGATTATAGTTTGCCCGCATTATGGAAGCATAAGCTGACCATATTGACTAATTTTCCTGAGTTTTGGTGTATCTGTCACAAAAACTGCTTAGAGTAACTTTTCGCACCATTGGACTTCAAACCCCTTAGAGATGGTGCTTATTGGAATCCTGATACGGCTAAACAATTTAGGGGTTGACACCATAGTCACTTGTTAGGCATTTTAAAACATTTGCAAATTTTCAATTGCCTTTGAAAGCTCGTGATGCATTACCAACTGAAACTCACCAGTTGTATAGGCATTAGGCATACCAATTGAACTGCTATAAAATTTCTCACCTGGACGAGTTTCTGCATCTGCGAATTGAAAACTAACTGCTTCACCAAGATCTCTGCCTAGTTGTCCATATTGACGATTAGCAACTGCATAATCATCATATCCTGCAGCTTCTGCTAAATGAGTATATGTAATTGATCTATTAGGTGCTTCAAAATGCGCTTTAAGCATCATTTTCTGTTTGTCAGTTATGGAAATTTGATTTAGAGCTTTTTCATATGTTTCTGAGTTGATTACGGTCATGATTACCTTCCTACTTGCTTTTGGTTTGGATTTATTGAAAAAGCGATATATTTTAGTGTGATCTGCCTGGACTCCTCTTTCAGCAAGGAAATCTGATATATCACGCCATGTATATCCCTTATCGCGTAGAAGTAGAATTGCCTCACGATGAGTTTCAAGTGACCCCTTTGCTGGGGCGGATTTTGCATCGGTTAAGATATTTTCTGTCTTCATGCTTTTAGACTACAACAATATGCAACAGATAGCAACAGTTGTTTTTTGCCTAACGAGGCTGTAGAAAAACCCCGAAATTGTTGGATTTAAGCAGTTTTGGAAAAAAGCATAAAAGCTTAAGTCCACATATCACTTTGAGTCCAACTTAATTTAAAGCCATATGCATAGCTTTTTAGTTAATTACATTCTGTGATCAGCTAAATATTTTTGCCTCGTCAGAAAAATTTGTGGGCAGTTTCTGGCACCGGTAACGCCCCCAACGTA
>CAYQXD010000005.1:0-42925 GCA_964421315.1 uncultured Thiotrichaceae bacterium
TCCTGGAGAATAATGAATGGCAGGTACAGGAAATTAAAGAGGCCGTGGCTGAGGCCGATACAGCCAGCCCGGATCAATTTATTGATAATGATACTGTCATGGCCTGGATGGAAACATGGGGAACTAGCCGTGAGGGCAAACCCCCATTATGATGATGAGAGTTATCTGGTTTAAAAGAGCTATTTGGGATTTAAAGTCGGCGAAAGATTACATCACTCAAGACAACCCCCAGGCTGCTCAACAAATAGTGCAAAGAATCAAAGATAAGGTTTCATTGTTAAGCGGACAACCCGGTATTTGAAGACCTGGACGAGCACCAAACACAAAGGAGCTAGTGGTAGACCGAACCCCGTTTATTTTGCCGTATCGGGTTCGTGATAATAAAATTGAAATACTGTGCTAGAATATTTAAGACGGTTAGTGGAGAGGGTAAATGTCAGCATCATTCAAACAAGTAATTGAAAATATAGAGAATTTAACCCCTGATGAAAAAGCATTGATAGCTCACTGCCTTATTTCATCGCTAGAAGCCAGGCAGGATGATAGCGTAGATGAAGCATGGGGTGCGTTAGCACAAAAAAGACTTGTAGAACTTAAGTCAGGAACTGTAGCTAGTGTCTCATGGGATAAGATAAAAAGTAAAATAAAAGAGTAATATGGTTAACATCATATTTCACCCTGATATTGAGCATGAGGTTAAATCTTCTTACAGATGGTATCAATATCAAGCCGGCGGCCTGGGTGACGACTTTCTTTCTGAGCTTGAAGCCGCATACAAGGCAATTATTGAGCTTCCAGATACATGGCCTAAATTCCAAAAGGGCTTTCGTAGGTTTTTGTTAAGCAAGTTTCCTTGTAGGGTGGATAAGCAAAGCGCATCCACCATTGTTTGCGGTGAGTATTGGTGGATGCACTAGCGTTTATCCACCCTACAGACTAACCTTTCTTCTGGCAACAGCAACCAGACCTAATACACCGGAACCAAATAACCAGACTGCAGCGGGTACGGGTACAGGGCTGACTGAACCAGAAAAGCTGGTAGATACTATACTGCCAGACGTTTCAAATATATCGGTCAATGAAGTCGGACTGGTAAACTGGAAAGTGGAGGTTTGTATGCCGGATCCTGATCCCAGGTTGGCAAGTGCCAAAAGGTCTGTATTCGACCCTGCATAAGTTATTGAGGTTAAATTCACATCACCATTGAGATTAATAATTCCGGCGATGCCAACTGTAGTAATGTTGAACCACTCCAGACTAGCGGTTAATAGAGTGTAACGCCATCAAAAATCGTCAGAGTGCCAACACCATTTACACTAGCGGTTTCAAAACCAGCGACTGGTGATGAAATCGCTCCAACACCAAATATGCCGCTAATGCTTCCGGTAAAACCCGTCGCTGAGCCTGATGTTACCACCAGATTACTACCTGAGGAAAAGCCAAAACAGCCGACAGCTCCACCACCACAACCATCTGTGGGATCCAGATTTACCTGACCGCCAGCAGTATTTGAGTAGTTAATTGTTACTGCCGAGGCGGGTAAAGCGAGCACTGAAAGCGCACATGCACACACCGCACCCAAAAAACCTTGTTTAGTCATACTATTTCTTTCCATAATTTTATAATTTTTATTGTTATTAATCCCCTGTCTGCGTGCAACAAATTACGTTGCATGCAGACAGGGGAATATCAGGAGAAATATCAAGCCGTGGATCAGACCAACTGTGTTTTACGGCGACGGGCAATACCAACCATACCGATCAGACCACTGCCGAATAACCAGACTGCTGCTGGTACGGGGACGACTGTGACACTGGCACCGACATTTGTTACATCAACGGGCTGTGCTAGAGGTAAAGAATTATCCTGCCAATCTCCCGCTGAACCTATATTATCAATTGTTAACGTCGATACTGAGGGGGGTGGATTGGCAATAAAGTTGAGCGTTACGACATCAAATGCAGGGCCTGCTATGCCGCTGCTAAGACCAGTATCTATTACTGCATCAAAAGTACCGCCAGCAGCATCAAGATTAAAACCAAATGTAGTGGAGAAACCATTAAAAAACAGACTAGTTGTCAGATCTGATTCTGTTGAAGTCAAGCTAAGCTGGCTTGGGTCCCATTGTATATCGATGCTGCCAGAAGTTACCCCAGTAAAAAAATCAACACCTTGAACGGTTAGTGAAAATGCATCACCAACACCGACCGTCTGCGTTGAAGGAGTAAGCTGTATGGTTGCTGCACTGCTTACACCACACATAAACAATGCGGTTAATCCCAGCAAGCTTCCTGTTAGTTGTTTTTTGTTCATTTTCATTTCTCCGTTACAATTAATTACTGTTTTGGCTGTTTAGTTAAAAGCCCCTACTTTTACACTATTCATTTTTTACATGCTGGGCTTACCAAAAGTAATACAGATATCGTGCCAAAATAAATAAACCCTGTAAAAACAACACATTACTTTAGATTTGATCCAGTCTGATATATACAGACTATATTTATTGTAAATAATGTTGACACCAGATTTATTTAGAAAGTAAGCTACAAGTCGTTTATTATCATAAAATACAATAACTTAAATAATAAAAACTCTGTTTTCCGCTTTTTTAATGTGTATAAAAACCCGACAAATAGCCATTTAATTATACAATTAATTAATTTTTACATTTTTTACCATAACTATATGATTTAACTCTTATATTAACACTTTATTTTTTATAGCACACGCACGCCGGTGTCTCGTGTCAATTACTTTCTCCGGTTCGTATTGACTCAAATATTAATCAAAATGACATTTTTTTATAATATACTTTGATATATTACAATTATTGTAATATACTTCGATATATACCTTATAAGAAGATACAAATTATTATAGGTAAAAAATAATCGGCTCAATAAAATATGCCGTATCTGAACAACGAGGTGAGACACAATGAAACACACAGCAAAATTATTTATGAATGGCCGCAGCCAGGCCGTACGGTTACCCGTCAACTATCGGTTCGATTGCGATGAAGTTTACATTCGCAAAGACCCTGACACCGGCGATGTGATAATTTCTAAAAAACCGGGTTCATGGGATGATTTCTTTAAGATGATGCAAGAAATAGAAATACCAGAAGATTTCATGGCAGAAAGAGATAATGAAACACCACAGGAACGGGGTTTATTTTAATGGGAGACAAGTGTTATATGCTCGACACGAATACAGCCAGCTACATTATAAAGGGAGAACCTGCTGTTATAAGAGAGCGCTTACGTAATGTTCCTATGGCAAATGTATGCGTCTCAACAATTACAGAAGCCGAACTTCTTCGTGGCGTGGCTAAAAAGCCTGAAGCCAAACACTTACCTGTTGCTGTTAAGGAGTTTTTACTTAGAGTAGAAATCTTACCCTGGGATTCTGATGCTGCTGATGCTTATGCTCAATTACGAACAGTCTGTGAAAATGAAGGCAAGCCTCTGGGCAATATGGATATGCTGATTGCCGCCCATTCTGTTGCTGTAGGTGCAGTTTTAATCACAAATGACAGGGCTTTTTATAATGTAAAGCATCATTTAATGTTGGAAGATTGGTCAAAGCCACTAGAACATTAATAAAATCCAGGGTTGGGGTGAGGTACGAACCCCAACAAGCCGCTGTTAATAGACTCGTTGGACTGAAAACAGTTAATAAAACGAGACTTTTCTTTACTCTCTGGTGAACAGGCAAATTTGTTGTGGTATAGTATTCAAAGGTACTACCTGGTAATAATGAGAGCTTCATCATGGCGACATCCGTTAAACTTGACGACGATCTAAAGAATCGTATCCAACACCTGGCTGACGCACGGCATCGTTCCGCGCACTGGATCATGCGTGAGGCGATCTGTGATTACGTTGAACGGGAAGAAAAGCGGGAAGCTTTTAAACAGGATGCATTACATGCCTGGGAAGCATACCAGGAAAACGGACTCCACTTAACACTGGAGGAAGCGGACGCATGGTTGGCAAAGCTTGAAGCCGGAGAGGTCGCGGAGCTGCCTAAGTGCCACGTCTAATTTGGTCGCCGCCCGCCTTAGCCGATGTACAACGGCTCTATCGTTTCCTGGCTCCGAAAAATGAAGCCGCCGCCCACCGCGCTATTAAGATGATACGGGCAGGCGTAAAAATACTGGCACATCAGCCGGAAGCTGGTCGTCCTGTTGAAGACATGGATCCAGCGTTTCGGGTATGGCTGATCGACTTCGGAAGCAGCGGCTATATCGCGTTGTATCGCTTCGACGGTGAAACTGCGACGATCCTTGCTGTGCGACATCAGAAAGAAGCGGGCTACTAATAACAACAAATAATGACGTATGAAAGCGCGTAGGTTGGCGGTGAGGCACGAACCCCAACAGTAGTGGCACATGGGGACGTGCCGTTTACGAACCAAAGGACGGAACCCCACCACAGACAAACTCGTTGGGGTTCATGAAAAACCACCCCGACCTACGGGCTGTTAGCAGCCTGCACTTTTACTCGCTGGCTTTGTACCTGCATGTACTCGATCAAGTCCAGTGCATCTTTGTGCTGCAACTTCGTATTCGGCATTGACACTTTGTTGTACTGGTAAAATAGCGCTATCGCCAACGGGTCTTTTTCATTGAGCATAACATCAGGTTCCATCAACCAGCGAACTAGCCAGGCTCGGTTCCGTTTACTGACCACCCCAAGTAAATCCGGCCCCAGTTTATCGCCCTGTCCAATGGTATGGCAGGAAACACAACGCGTATTGAACAGGTCGGCACCGGCGCTAGCAGCCGGTAGTGCCTTAGCCATCGCCGAATAAGTGGGTAGTGCCGCTAGTGGGCGTGTTTGTAAGCGCCCGAGCAGTACTGCAACCACTGTCTCTGGCAGATCAAAAGGTGTGCGTTTTAACCACTGACCGGTTTTTTCATTGCCTAACAGAAAGTTAACATTGTGGTCGCTGAGATCTTGCTCATTTCTGGTGTACATGCCCAGCTTCTTGCGAACCCGATCAATATCTTCTTTTTTGCCGGTGAGAAACTGCCAGTTTGGACCGACATCAAATCTTTTCATGTAGGCTTTCATTGCAGCCGGTGTGTCGCGTTCAGGGTCAACAGTGATGGAATACATGTACACCTCTTTGCCGAGATGGTCACCAAGCAATTTTTGCACCTGACGCAATTTAGCGGTTTCCAGCGGGCATGCATCACCACAACTGGTGAACATAAAATTAATAGACACCACCTTGCCTTTGATTACATCATCATAGAAATGCAGGATTTTTCCGTCCTGGTTTATCAATGGTACATTGGGGAAAAATTTGTCACCCTTGCCTGCGTTGGCGGGTTGATTGCTCCATAGTAACAGTGTGCCAACAAGCAGAAGCTGGAAGACCATAATGCTCCAGTATTTTTTTGCAATAATTCGGAAACAACTCATAATATGAACCTTTAGTACGTTTGCGGAAACTGGCAAATCCAGGCTGAAACCATCACAGCAGCAGAAAAACTATTAATACAGCCAACCATACTGATCTCGGGTAGCACCAAACTGGGTTTGAGTATAACTACTTTACCAAACATCGAGCTAAGGCAACGGGTCGTTATTCGGTAACGGGAACCCGGCTGATAGACCAAAGTTTGCCCTGAATAGTGAAAAATCACTGAGATTAACGTTAATACTCTCATTCAGGTCTGCCCCCCACAGACCATCCCGACCAAATTGTGATCTGAATAACGAGAAATCAGACAGGTTAACAAAGCCGTCCACATTCAGATCACCAGTCAGTTGCACAGGCGCTACAAAACTCAATGTAGCAAGTCTGGTATCACCAGTTTTGATAGTCGCCAGCTCATCAGGTATCAACACATAACCCACACCATCCCAGGCAGGCATTGGCGTGGGTATACGCACCGTTTGTCCCGGTCTTTCGTTGTCCCAACGTAGCAGCATAGCCTTATCCTCATGGGTGGTATTGTGGCAATGCTCCATAAAGGTACCCGCGAACTCACGGAAGCGGATAGCAACATCAATAATCATGCTGGAGTCAGGTAAACCCAGAGGGCCTTCACCCAGATCAGAAAGACGATATAAGTCCTTGCGTGCGCCAATCTCCCACATTGGAGGCAGGCGATAGTCAATCGTCTCAATACCGGTGACAGGATCAGTGACAGGATTCCCGCGCAACAGGATCTGACCTTCCTCAAAGTGGATGTGTATCGGATGCGCCCAGCCACCGCCATCGTTGACCAGATGCCAGATTTCAACGCTGGGTTCTTTGAACACACCAGTAATCATGTCGATACCACCCATGGTCTCAGGCGCAGCCGAAACCAGGTTTACGTCAGCATTGAGATCATCACCACCATCGGTACTAATGCTCCATGGCGCGGGTCGGCCGTCAGTGGCATTACCACCTTTATCGCCAAAGCTGAAGGTACGATGCCTGGCAGCAGCGAGTTCGGCATCAGTAAACTTCACCAGCGGTATCATCATCTTCTTGCCCACTTCGTAGTCGGCAGGATTCATACTCAGATCAGTGCCACTGTAGGCTTTCACGCGAAACTCCAGGAATTTACCGACAGTCGGGTCAGCCGACCAGCATTCGGTGTCACCGGCGCCGGGGTCACAGAGCGGATCGATTACCGGGTTATAGAAACCGCTAAGGATATGAGCCAGTGAAATAACCTCTTCAGGTCCGCTACCATCTTTATGCGCCAGAGTATTCACCATATAAAGCTTTGTACCCTCCGGAAACTGACTAAAATCAACGATAATATCATAACGCTCAGCGATACCTTGAATCGGCAGGTCTTTCGACTGGGCATTCGGGAACGGTACGGCGTGTTCCATAATGTTGCCATCATTGGCAATCATATAGTAAGAAACTCGGCTGTAAGACTTGTTCGAACCGGCTGAACCGGGAAAATCACCAGTGGTCGCATCATTAAACTCCTGTACCAGGGCAAACTTGAAGAAACGTGCCACCGCACCATTGAGGGTACGCAAGCGGTATTGACGAGCGCGCACATCCAGGTACGGCTTGTACAGCCAGTTAACCGTCATACGGTCACCCAGAAAGCCTTCCACATTCAGCGGTGCCATGGCTAACTGCCCCTGTTCGGCTAACGGCCCTGTATCTGGCCCCCATGCCTTGGCCGCAATCAGTAACTGTATATCGTAGTCACGGTTGCCCCAGTCGAGATCAGTACCACTGGGAAAACACAGATTGATGTTATTTTTTGGATCGGCGTATTCACAACGGAAACTTTCATGGCCGCGGTCAATGCCGCTGTAGTAGTTCATCATCGCCGCATTGCCCTTATAGACGTTCTCCGAGGTGCGATCGATCATGTGGTCATGAAACCAATGGGTACTCATAATCTCGTGCCAGTCACCTGCCATATTGATGGTGAGGGTATCGGAATCACAGGTTTTTTCCACCATACTAAAGGTGATCGGGTCAGCAATCATCATGGTCTCACCCGGCGAACATGGCGTAGATGCACGTGGATCTGACGCATCAGTATTAATGGAGTCGTAACCGGCTAAAGCCATTGGCCAGCGGTAGTCGTAGAACTGACCGGGGAAGAAATAAGCGCCGGCAAAACCGTCACTCTCACCCGGGTTGTGACCATTGTGTTCATGCGTAGTAATAGTATGTTCGCCAAAACCGTTGTTAGCACTAACAGCAATCGGCAATGCGTTGTAATGGCGCAGCAGGATGGGTTCTGCGTAACGGACTCTTAGTAGTTTTGGTGGCAGCGTGCCGTCGCCAAAGGTCCACAGGGATTTTGGATCCTGCTCCGGCATGATTGGGTGGAATTTAATCGCAATGCCTGCAGTGGTGGCATCCAGGACACCCGGGATACCTACCGTACTGTGATACAGCCCACCGGGAGCGAATTCACCTTTTGTGTAAGTGTGACTCTGTTCATCATCACGAGCACCATTATTGGTTCGTGAGCCACCCTGCGCTGTCTGGAAATATACCTGTGGAGGGAATTCATCCCAACGCTGATGAGAAAAATGAACACCCGGCGGACGGCCTTCGATGTTGCCGGTGAAGCCAGGTAATTCGATACAGGGGTCAATCATAGTTTTCCACGGATTATCCAGGACAGTATTGGCCGCTATGGACGGTGCAGGCCACAGCGGCGCATCAAGGAAAGTATCCATGGCTGTAGCACTCGGTCTGCCGTCACAGCCAGCGGGCAATGGAAAGCTTTTGGCTGCTGTCGTACCAGTAGGTATCGGATGCACACCGAACTCTTCAAAGCGCAGCATGTGCTGACTGAAATCCAACGCACCAAACAACGGACTGGGGGGTAAATCACTCGGTATATTTATTGCCGCCTGAGCCATACCCAGGTTTAAGGTAATAGCCACCGCCAGGGTGGTGAATATGGTCTTTAAAACAAACGAGCCATGCTTATGAGTAACAGCTCCCCTGCCCTGGTTCGCGGCATCCCGGCCACTATAATGGTGTCGGTTTTTTTTCATTTCATTCTCCCTCTTACTTTCTGTTGTCTTACTTAATTAACATCTACATTTAACCGCAGACTTAAGCCCCTGGTCTTTCTTTACAACCCCGGTATCATCCGCAACATACTGGTTTCTGATACCTTTACAAGGACTACTTTTTATGCCTTGCTGTGCTACATGGTGTTAGCATTATCCTTTTTATCATTCTGCTCCTTGTATTACGTGCTGATGCAGATTGAATCTTTCAATCTGCATCAGCATTGTTACTACCCGATGCTACGGGTTAAGCCCCGATGGCCCTGGCGCACTTCCAAATGACGATCTGAAGATTGAAAAATCGCTGAGGTTTACCGATCCATCTCCATTAAAATCTGCATCAGGGCCTGCCGTACCGAAAGCGCTCCTGAACAGACTGAAGTCGCTCAGATTTACCGTGAGATCGCCACTAAGATCCGCATCACAAATATTGCCAAAACCATCCCCATCTGTATCACGCTGATCGGCATTGGCTACAAGCGTACAGTTATCGCATGCATCACCCACACCATCGCCATCCCCTAGATCTTCCTGACCAGGATTAGCGTGAGCGGGACAGTTGTCTGCACTATCTTCGATCAAATCCAGATCAGCATCAGCCACCAGGCCATCGCTTCGTGGATTCAAACCCAGGAAGGTACCCAGCGGAGGCATGCCTGTTGCACTACGACCACCACTACCGATGGCGAAAATCCGTTGGAAATTAGTGGTATCAGCCAGCATGCCGTTACGACCGGGCGACACCGGCGCACTACCGGTGATAGGCACGAAAAGTTCGGGGTGATCAAATGGTGCTTCTTCGTTAGCCACGCGTGGATCGGTAAGTGCCATCATGAACTGGGTCAGACCGTCCCTCAGTTGTTCAGGTGTTGGCAGACCGGGTATTTCACCTGTGTCTCGTAACAGAGGAAGAACGGTCATGTCGCCACTATTAAAATTATCCTGGTTAGTTATCGGGAAATCGCCACCACGGACATAGAAGTCGGTTATCTGACGCAAGGTTGATAAACCACCGTTGTGCATATATGGCCCGGTGAGTGCAATATTACGCAAACCCGGCGTTTTGAAAGCGCCGAAATTGGTTACCCGCCCGGCAAACGGTGTTGTATCGGTGGGCTGGAAACCCTCCGGCAATGGTGGAACCCAGCCAGCCATGTGTGCAGGCAGTGGAGACAAAGTGGGCATTTGCGGTGTAGGACCAAATATTTCCTGCAGCCCCAGGATGCCTTTGGACAGGGATATTTCCGTCAACCCGCCACCCAGGCCGGTAGTGCCACCTCTGCCAACGTCTTCATTGACTGCCAAATAGTCGGGGGTTCCAACTTCTGGATTACCACCCGGGCGCACAGCGGTATTATGAAAGCCGTTGTCATACAAACCAAAGCCGGTAGCGATCAACATAAACTCATTCGCTTCTTCCGGGTTCTGATCGAATGGGATTGGATTATCGGTGACCGGGTTTATGCCCTGTATCCCTAAGGTGTCGTTATCCATCATTGTGCCACCCTCATGGCAGTTAGTACAACCACCAGATTCATCAGTAAAAACGTCCATACCGAGTATTTCCTCACTGCTCAGACCGCCTGTGCCATCCATAAAGCGGTCAAAACGTGAGTCATCGGCTACCAGAGTTGTTTCATACGCCTGAATCGCCAGCCCCCAGAAAGTGGCAAAGTTGGCTTCCATCTGGGTGAACTCATTGGTGTTTAAAGGATCAGCCACACCAGGCAGAAAACTGGGAATGCCGTTGGCAACGAAAACCACCTTTTCTGTAGTATTGTTCCAGTACTTTGGTGCGAAAGCATTCTCAATCATTACTTTATATGTTGTGTTAAGACCAGTGCCACCGGGTGCGCCAGCTGACAGGAAGCCCAATCGACTGTCTGTTGACGAGACCTGTTGCTGTGCCAGCGGTCTCAGGCTAAGCATCTTTTTACCGAGCTTGGGGAAGGTACGTCCCACAAAAGACATCTCAGTGGTATCCAGCGGTGGACCCACTGCCTGTGATGCCAGTGATGACTGACGGATACGTAGTTCCTCTGTTGCCAGACTACCGCTGGCATTGGTTAACAGATGCGGTCTGGGATCGGCTGGACCAAACGGATTAGCGCCATTAAAAATATTATTGGCACGTCCATCATGAAAGTTTTCAAAATTGAACACAGCATTGATTGCCGATGGCGTGTTGCGCCCTGTGACCTGACGGATATTGATGCCATTAACATTAAAAACCGAATCAGGAATGAGGGTTCCATCATCTACAGCGCTGCCAATGACAATATCGTTAAACTGCGTCAGTTTAAGACCTTTAGAACCCATCACATCGTTGGTATCTCTGACCACGTTGCTCGCATTACTGAGCGGCTCGCCGATTACCTGCTGATCCGCCAGGCGATGCAACGGAAAATGTGCCTCTGTTACTGTCTGATCGGCAAACATTGCACCCGTAGCCGGTTGTGGTAAACCAAGACCGTTGTTGCCAAACACACCGTCCTTAGGATTTAGCTGATTGCTCACCCGGCTGTCTGCACCCGCATGAAAATGACAGGTGGCACAAGCCTGTACGCCGTCACTGCCTACCTGCATATCCCAGAACAGAGCCTTACCCAACTGCTGCGCTGCAAACTGATTGGAGATGTAATCACCGATATCGAGCGGTTGCGGTACATTGACCGTTTTAAGTGAGAAAATAACAGCGTATGAGTAGCTGGAGGCGCACAACATTGCGCCAACGAGTAACACACGTCCAAAAATCGACCTGCGCCGATGTTTTCTGTTTGTTGGTGTTGTTTTTATAACTTTATGTATTTTCACTTTAAACTTCCTCTCTAGGACTGTTGACACTCTAATTCTCGCGGCTTTTGCAGGTAGCACACGGCTACAAATCTGAAATTATGCTCATACAATTAACTGCTATCTTCTATTAAAATTACTGGAATAATTCTCCTGTTGGCATGTGTCCGCATGCGGGATGAAAACGGAGGAAATATTGTTGCTGGTGCAGGTGGATTTATGCTGGTACTAAAACCATGCTTACGACTCAATCTGTTGCCAAACATGTTATTACCGACAAGTTCGGCTCTGGCAGGATTGGGGTTGATGTTAGTTAGAGCATTACCGGTGAGTTGTGGATAAACAATGGTATTGCAGTTCGAACAAAACTCGTTGATGTTGATGCATTGTATCTGAATGCTTTTAAACAGCTGCTGAAATACCCAGGCAATGCCAATCGAAATACTCGCGGACTTAAGCAGTAACCTGATAACTTTTACCAGGTTAAATACAGGTAACATTAAAACAGACAATAATCCGGTGATTATTTTCATATTCTTTTTTCCATTTTTTTGCTCATTTAATATATGAACTCGTTGTACATCCATATAATCTATCCTTGCAGTTACCAAAACCACTAACTACAGAGTTAAATTTGTTTTTACGAGTCTATATTCTTAAAGCACACATCATGCCATAGCTATAAAAACTATATAAAACAAGTAGTTATACTATACCTCTTGTTCGAAACCTGCTATACAAATAGATTTCGTAAATAATATTTACAATTTTTAATAAAAATACTTAGTATTCTCTAGTTATTAATAATTAATACAACACCTTAGAATGAATTTAAGTTGATTTTATAAAACTGTAATAAAACCCGACAAATTACTGCCATTATGGTGCTAACCTCTGCCCTTAACCACAACTTTTGGACATGTTTTAACCACCAAAAAAACAACAGCTCAACTACAAGTGGTTAATATATTGGTAATAAAATTACTAACTACTTTTTTTTTCGATTGCTGTAGCCTGAGATAATGTTAAGAAACTCGACAAGTGCGTGATAATAAACACATTGTATTAGTGTAAATAAATACGACACGAAACCGTTAAAATGGGTATATTTTCCCATTAAATGCTACCCAATACAGATGCGCCAGGTAAAAATAATCGACTCATTTGACAATGCCCTATTGCCAATATGTTGATTATTAATAGTAAAATTATCAGTAACAGTTTGTTTATGGATGCTGGAAACGCTTAAGAAATGCAAAGAAAACCGACAAATTAATGTTGGGTTTTAATCATCACGAAATTACACATTTAACTATTTTTTTAACCTGGAAAACGCAGTTAGGCGAGAAAAGACAAACAACAAGCCTGTAGGTTGGGGCGAAGCACGAACACTAACTGGGCACCATGGCGATTTTGTTGAGCTTCATATAAAACATTCACCCCAACCTTGGCTACGATTTTTCTAAAACACTAAATACCACATTTACAGTTAAATTTAGTTGCTGCAAATTACACGCGACTTCCCTGCCTGCTTTTGATGCACGGTAAAAATGCGGGGTCATAAGAAGTAGATTGTTAATCTGTGCATTATTATCAATGTTTACTTTAAACTGCAATAACTCACTGTGCACTAATGAAAACCCGGTATTTTCTGTTGTTAGCGTGCACAATTGATCCGATTTTTTTATTTCAGGATAAATTATTTGCCGTAACTCTTTTAAATGTTCCGCACCGGGATCAACAACAATAATTTTTCCACCCGATTTTACTGTTTTATAAAAACCGTCAACACTCATAAAACCAAACAAGCATAAAATAATATCAACACTTTCTTCTTCAACAGGTGGCTGTCTGTTGGTGCCGACAAGCCAGCTTATCTGTTTGTTTCTTTTTGCGGCTTGAATAATGGCATCTTTGGATATATCCAGACCAATAAAACTTAGTTTGCCCGCACCTGTTTCATTTTTAAGCGCATTAAAAATAAAATCAAAATAATAACCCTCGCCACAACCTGCATCCAGAATGCAGTTGTCTTTATCGCTTATGCTTTTATCATTTATGCTTTTATCATTTATGCTGTTATCATTTATAATCTGCGCCGTTACTATTTCAGCTAACTTTTTAGCGACAGGCTGATAGAAACCTGCGTTTAAAAAACGGGTTCTGGCTAACACCATGGCTTTGCTGTCTCCCGGCTGTTTTGAGCGTTTATGCTGCACCGGCAACAAATTAACATAACCCTGACGGGCAATATCAAATGTGTGCCCATTCTCACAAACATACTGTTTGTCAGTTTGTTTTAGCCTTTTACCGTCTATAGGACAGGCCAAATTATGTGCTTTTATGATATTCATTTATACAATCCTGAATGATGACTATGCCAGATAAAACTTGTAAAACCGATGTTTTAATTATCGGTGCCAGTGCATCGGGTTTAATGTGTGCCATTGAAGCCGGTAAACGTGGGCGCAAAGTCATCGTGCTCGACCACGCTAACAAAGCCGGTAAAAAAATTCTTATGTCTGGTGGTGGACGTTGTAATTTTACCAATATGGAGGTTGATGCCAGCAACTTTATTTCACATAACCCGCATTTTTGTAAATCAGCTTTAAGCCGTTATACACAGTGGGATTTTATCGCTTTGGTTAATCAACATAACATCCCCTGGCAGCAACGTGACCTGGGCAAATTATTCTGCGAAAACAGTGCCAAAGATATTCTTGTTATGTTGCTTGATGAATGTAAAAAAGCAAAGGTTAAGATTATTCTTAATTGTGATATTAAAAAGACAAATCAACTTGAAGATTCTAAATTTATTGCTGAAACCAGCCTGGGGAAATTTCACTCACACTCACTGGTTATTGCCAGTGGTGGTTTATCGATTCCTAAAATGTGCGCCAGCCCATTTGGTTATAAAATTGCTGAACAGTTTGGTCATCACATATGGGCAACCACTGCCGGCCTCGTGCCTTTCACCCTGCAACCCCATGACAGGGAAAAGCTGGAACAATTATCCGGTATATCGGTAAACAGCGCAGTAAGTAATAAACGCTGTCAGTTTAAAGAAAATATTCTTTTTACTCATCGCGGTTTGAGTGGCCCGGCTATTTTGCAAATTTCTTCTTACTGGCAACCGGGTGAAGCGGTTGTTATTAATCTGCTACCTGAAATTGATGTTGCTGACTGGCTTAAAACACGGCAGAGCAAACAGGCAAAGTCTAAACTAAAAACCGTTTTGGCTGAAGTCCTGCCGAAACGACTGCTAGCTGTATTATTAGGTACAAATGCCGATAAGCCATTACAGGAAATATCCAGTCAGGGTTTTAGTGAAATTGCGCAGCAGTTGCTAAACTGGTCGATAAAACCAAATGGCACTGAGGGTTATCGCACGGCTGAAGTTACTCTGGGCGGCGTTGATTGCAACGAGCTGTCATCAAAAACCATGGAGTCGAGCAAAGCTAAAGGCCTGTACTTTATCGGTGAGGTGGTTGATGTTACCGGCTGGCTAGGTGGTTATAACTTTCAATGGGCATGGTCATCGGGCTGGTGCGCCGGGCAAGTGGTGTAAAGACATGGATTGATTAGAGATTCCCATGTATTATTCGGTACATATCAGTGAAACAAAGCAAATAATATTAAGAGGTAGATAAATGCACTACTCACAAGAACAAATAGCTGAAATGGATATATTGATTCAATATAATCTGGAAAGCACACAACAAGGTATTAAGGTTCACTCAAAAGCCGACAAAGACAAAATCGAAGCGGTGCAACGTTTATTCGATAAAGGTCTGGTGACACAAATTGATGGTGGTTATCTCACCGATTTAGGCAGAAAAGCCGCTGAACATGCACAGGCGTTAATATTAATGCTGGCACCGCAGCAACATAGTATAGCGAGTTAGCTTGACTTTTATCACAATCAAATCAGGAGAGAAGCAGTGACCACAATGATTTCAGAAGTTTATTCAGCTTTCCGTAAGGCAGGAGTGCCGGAAGAAGATGCACGCCAGGCAGCAGAAGCACTCTCCGCTGAAAGTTTGGCTACAAAGTCTGATATTTCTGGGGTTAAACAAGAGCTGGCAATTATAAAATGGATGTTAGGTATTGTCATTGCCGCACAGATATTACCATTGATTAGATCTCTAGGTTTATTATGATACAGGCAATCAATACCCTAATCCCTACATAGCATCCCAAAGTGTGCCGCATTGACGTACGGTAGGGTGGATAAGCGGCAGCGCATCCACCATGATTTGTGATGAAAGGTGGATGCGTTTCACTTATCCACCCTACGACTGTCATCTCGACCATCGGGAGAGATCTTGCACCACCGTGTAAAGGATCTCTCCCGATGGTCGAGATGACAAAATGAGCCAGGTCAGGCTAACGCTCAGAATGATATTTTATATGCTATCAATCACCGCATTCAATATTGCACTGGGACGCATCACTTTTGATGTTAGTGTTTTATCCATACAATAATAACCGCCTAAATCCACTGCTTTACCTTGCACTGCATTCAGCTCCTGCAAAATTTTATCTTCATTATCACTTAACTGCTCTGCTACTTTAATGAACTGCTCCTGCAAATCTTTATCTTTGTCTTGCTCTGCCAGTGCCTGCGCCCAGTACATGGCAAGATAAAAATGGCTGCCACGGGTATCCAGCTCGCCTACTTTTCGCGAAGGCGATTTGTTGTTGTTTAAAAACTGACTGTTTGCCTGATTCAGCGTTTGTGCAAGTACCTGGGCTTTTTTATTTTTTGTTTTTTGCGCGAGGTCTTCAATGGAAACCGCCAGTGCTAAAAACTCACCCAGGGAGTCCCAGCGTAAGTGGTTTTCTTCTAATACCTGAGCAACATGTTTTGGCGCAGAACCGCCCGCACCGGTTTCAAACAAACCGCCACCTGCCAGCAAAGGCACGATAGACAGCATTTTTGCGCTGGTGCCCAGTTCTAAAATCGGAAATAAATCGGTAAGATAATCACGTAACACATTGCCAGTAACGGAAATGGTGTTTTTACCGGCTTTAACCCTGTCTAATGTGTAACGTATGGCATCAATCGGTGCCATGATTTTTATTTCCAGACCATCGGTATCGTGTTCTTTTAGATAGGTCTGCGTTTTGCTGATTATATTGGCATCGTGGGCGCGGTTTTTATCCAGCCAGAATATGGCTGGCTGTCCGGTTGCTCTGGCACGGCTAACAGCTAATTTTACCCAGTCCTGAATCGGCAGGTCTTTGGTTTGGCACATGCGCCAGATATCGCCCTGCTCGACTTTATGCTGCATTAAAACATTGCCGCCATCATCACTTACGCGCACGACTCCATTTGCCGGTATTTCAAAGGTTTTGTCGTGTGAACCATATTCTTCAGCTTTTTGCGCCATCAGCCCGACATTGCTGACACTGCCCATGGTAGTGACATCAAAAGCTCCGTGTTTTTTACAAAAGGTGATAGTTTCCTGATAAATACCGGCATAACAACGATCTGGAATCATGGCTATGGTATCGTGTAATTGACCATCCGGACCCCACATTTGGCCGGAAGAGCGAATCGCGGCTGGCATGGATGCATCGATGATGACATCGCTGGGGACATGTAAATTAGTAATGCCTTTATCTGAATTGACCATCGCCAGTTCAGGGCGTGTCTGGTAAACCGCCTGTAGATCAGCTTCAATCTCGTTGCGCAAATCTTCTGCCAACTGATCATCCGGCAAGTCAGCGATTTTTGCGTATACATCACCTAAACCATTTCGTGTATCCACACCAATTTCTTCAAAAGTCGCCGCATGTTTTTCAAACACGTCTTTGTAATAAACCTTGACTGCATGACCAAACATAATCGGATCAGAGACTTTCATCATGGTGGCTTTTAAGTGCAATGACAGCAAAACACCCTGTTTTTTAGCATCCTGAGCGGCTTCTTCAAAGAAAGCGCATAAAGCCTTACGATTCATCACTGCAGCATCAATCACCTCACCTGCCTGCACTGCTGTTGCTGCTTTCAATACCTGAACTTCACCTGAATCCGTGGTTAATTCAATTTTTAGCTCACCGGCAGTTTCAATAATTGCTGATTGCTCACTACCGTAAAAATCCCCCTCACTCATTGAGACAACATGTGATTTGGAGTCGGCTGACCACTCACCCATACAATGCGGGTGTTTCTGTGCATATTCTTTAACCGGATCAGCTACCCGCCTATCAGAGTTACCCTCACGCAATACCGGATTAACTGCGCTGCCTAATACTTTGGCATAACGTGTTTGAATCGCTGCTTCTTCATCATTCTGAGGATCTTGCGGAAAATCAGGAATGTCATAACCTGAAGTCTGTAGTTCTTTAATTGCTGCTTGAAGCTGGGGGATTGAGGCGCTGATATTGGGTAATTTAATGATATTTGCCTCAGGTGCTTTTGCCAGCTCACCAAGCTCCGCCATTGCATCACTTTGCTTTTGCTTTTTGTTTAACTTATCGGGGCCGTGCTTATCTGGAAAAGCGGCAATAATACGGCCAGCCAGTGAGATATCACGGCTTTCAACATCAATACCCGCTGCGCGAGTATAGGCCTGTACGATAGGCAGAAACGAATAAGTGGCTAAAGCCGGTGCTTCGTCCGTTTTGGTGTAGATGATTTTTGAGCTAGGTATTGTATCTGGCATTGTCTGTCTCGAATAATGGGTTTTATGCTGTAAAACTGCTAATTATAACAGATACCACTAATACCAATATGGGATGAGGGATGAGGCACGAACCCCAACAGGGCATCATGCTGTTTTGTTGGGGTTCATAAAAAGCATTCACCCCAACCTACCGCTTAATCAGATTTTTTCAGGTGCGGGATACTCGCTAAAAAAATAGTAAAACTCACCAGAAAAAACAGACCCGACATTACAATTAGCATCTCTGCCATGGTTGTACCAAAGAGTATTTCTGGCGTATAGCCACACGAGGTTTCGATGCCATATAGCCAGGGTAACCACTCATCAATGGCGAACCAGGCCGGCAAGCCAGGATCAAATCCACAATCAGCGAAGATAAAACCGCGTTCCGTGCCTAACAATAAATAGGAGCGTTCAGTGAGTGCGGCAGCAATAAGCATGGTTGACAGGTTCGCAAGCATGCTCATTATTTTATTATCTCGAGTAAATAAACCCGCTAAAGATACAATAACCAGCAACGAAATCCATAAACGAATCTGTATACAAACAACACAGGGAGGTTCATCAAGAAGGTATTGAAAATATAAAGCGGAAGCCAGTAAATTCAGCCCTACAAAGATATAAGTTAGCCAGTACCATTGGCTATGGCTGATGTTTTTTAGTTTTTTTGTTATATCCGTTTTCATTTTTGTCCTTGCTTGTAAGCTGAGTGAAGAGAAAATACCTCATAACAAATTTTTACTAGTAGCATAATGGTAAAATTTTAGCACCAGACCGACATTAATACCCCTTTCTTTTATTCAAACAGTGGCGTTATAATTTGTTTATAAGTTAACCTTACACTCTCACTCGGAGGTGAATCATGAACATCGCACCCACATTAGTTAAACAACTGGCCAGACATGGCATTAGTTACGATATCATCAACCATGGCTATTCCAATTCCAGCCTACATGCAGCACACGCGGCTAATATACCTGCAGAAGAAATGGTCAAAACTGTGATTCTGGAAGATGATCAGGGTTATGTTATGGCACTGATTCCAGCCAATCATTATGTAAAAATCAATGAGCTGAATATGTTTCTGAACCGGCGCATGGGACTGGCAACAGAGGACGAGTTAACACATTTATTCACTGATTGTGAACCCGGTGCCATCCCGCCTGTTGGAGAGGCTTATGGCATGACAACGGTTGTCGACAATAACCTGGATGACTGCAACGATATTTATATAGAATCAGGCAACCACACTGATCTGTTGCACATAAGCGGAAGCGCATTCAGGCAATTAGTCAAAAACTCTCGTCATGCGAGTATTTGTGTGCATTAGAGGCTCACTGACGATTTAGTCCGTTACTGTCATCTCGACCAGAGGGAGAGATCTTGTACTACCGATGTATAAGATCTCTCCCTCTGGTCGAGATAACAGTGGTATTGAGCTTTTACTCTATTGTGCAATGGTTTTTTATTACCCTCAAGCCACCAGGATTAAACAGTAAGATTCTATTTCCCATAAATCACATGTTCGCCCCAGTTCCAGGTTTTCTCAATCGGTTTGCCGCATAAAGCAAACATCTCAACTGTCAATTCCGGCAAGCGCAAAATCGCGCAGCTATTGTTAAACGCTGAACTGCCAGGATTTATCACCAGCGTCCCCCCCATAACTTCAGCAAAAACCTGATGCGTATGCCCGACCACCAATACATCGTAGTTAAAAGCATGTAATTTTTTTGACCACTGTTCAATTTTGTCTGTCTGAACTTCGGCTTCTTTGTTTAATAACTTGATACCACCATTACAGGCATCCGGCGGCTGAGCATGCACCATATACAGGTTATTGTCTTCGATTACCGTTTCGTAAAAAAGCGGTAATTGTCTGAGATAAGCAATGACCTTATTGTCAGGCGCATCCTGGTGATGATCCAGATACAGTAAATCGTGATTGCCAATAATGCTTTGGCAGTCAGCTTCGACAAGCAACGTTATGGTTTGCTCTAACTGCTGCCTGTAACCGGCAATATCACCTGCGCAAAGCACATGATCTACGCCCGCTTTAGCAAAAATAGAAAGCGCATCCGCCACTGGTTCAGGCGTTGCATGAACATCACTAAGCAAACCTATTAATGCCATATCAAAGTCCTTCATCCCTGGCCAAAACCCTCAGCCATAGTATTCGCTAATCCTTCAATCACTTCAAGAAACCTATCAGTTCCCAACTAATTATTATTACTGCGACATTGTTTCAGCAGAGGGTTTAGTTATTTCATATACCGCCCTGCTAAAATCATGTAGACCTCTGATTAATTGTAAGGAGAATCAGGGGAAAAGCCAATGCCAGTAAGTTAAGACTTTTGCCGTCATTCCCGCACGCTTTTAGCGGGAATCCATAACGGGTAGAGCCTGATGTAACAGGCATTGTACCCGCTGCCCGATGGATTCCGGCTAAAAAACTGCCGGAATGACGAACATTACTGCTTAACTTACTGGCATCTGGGGAAGAGCCAAAAAAATACCCAGCAATGTTTATACACCACCTGCTTTATAGTCCGGCAACCGCTTTAATATTGAACAGATATTATCTGTGCCAACAAAACGTATACCGCGCTCAAATAAAGCCAATGCCTTATCGGCATCAGAGGTTTCATAGACCATCCATTGCCAGTTATCTGCGGCAAAGTCATAATCGTAATCGGCAAAATATTTATGATTAACCACCATATAATCTACTTTATTTTGTTTTGCCAATTTTAAATCATCACCTTGCCAGCGATGAACAATCCAGCCTACAGGGAGTGCTATTTGTTGCCTCAAACTTATTAATGCCTCTAGATTATCGGCAATGACGACACAGCGTTGCTGTATTGGTGCAAGTTGGCTAATAAGCTGTTTTACAAAACAGTCAATACCAAACACGTCTATACTTTTGTTTTTTAGCTCTACAAACACTGTTACATGCCGCTTATGATTCAGCATGATTACCATATCCTGTAGAGTAGGCGTTGTAACCGACGGAAATTGTTCAGCAAATCGAGACTTTTCACCCACGTTAATATCTTTTAAATTGGAATAACTTGTTTTGGTAATATCAATGTTTTTGCCCGCTGTTCTTAATAACGTCCAGTCATGACAAACCACCGGCACTAAATCTGCCGTCATCTGTACATCAAACTCTACCGCCATCGCTCCACAATCAATGGCTTGTCGAATGGATTCAAGTGTATTTTCCGGAAAGGTAAATTTCTGACCACGATGCGCCACTAACTGTGACATAGCTATTGCTCCGTATTATTTGTTTTTATTGCGACAATAGACAATAAAATGCTAAAAAATATTCGATGTATGCAGTGTTATTATATTGTTTATGTCGGAATACATTAACATACGTTTTTACGAAGAACTCAATGATTTTCTGCCACCGAATCGACATAAAACGGTGTTTAATGTTACATTAAAAAAAGCAGGATCAATCAAAGATCTTATTGAATCCATCGGCGTGCCACACACAGAAATCGACCTGATTATTGTTAATGGTGAATCGGTTGATTTTAACTATCAGGTTCAGCACGGTGATTATATTAGCGTTTACCCGGTATTTGAATCACTGGATATTTCACCACTTAAACACTGCCAGCTACAACCATTACGCAATCCACGTTTTGTGCTGGATGTTCACCTCGGCAAACTTGCCGCATATTTACGCATGACTGGTTTTGACACACTGTATCACAATGACTACGATGACCCGACTCTGGCTTCAATTTCAGCTGATGAACATCGCATACTCCTTACCTGCGATCGACGACTGCTAATGCGCAAACAAATCACCCACGGTTACTTCGTGCGAACCAGGCAAGCACAACAGCAATTGCTGGAGGTTCTGACACGCTTTGATTTATACAATAACCTGAAACCGTTTACTCGCTGCATACATTGCAATGGAAATACCCATGCGGTAGATAAAACAGAGATAACTGACCAGCTATTACCGAAAACAAAAAAGTATTACAACAAATTCTTTCAATGTGAAACCTGCAACAAAATCTACTGGCAAGGCAGCCACTTTTTGATGATGCAAAGTATGCTAAATGACATCAGGCGCATACAAAATGTGACTTGATTTTCAGAATGTTACCCTGATAATTGATGTATGAGATAACTATTTTGTTATGAGAGTAAACGTGCAACAAATTCGTCAACCCGCTGTCGCAGGCAGCTTTTATCCAGATCAGCAACAAATATTAGCAAACAATGTAAATGATCTATTAAAAGCTAGCCGGTTAAAAATGTCCTGGGAAATGACTAAACAACTGACTCGTGAAATGACTCAGCCAAACCAGGGTGATGTTCGGCTTGCGCCCAAAGCCATTATTGTTCCACATGCAGGTTACATTTATTCCGGTTCGGTTGCGGCCACAGCTTATGCCCGATTAACCGCTGCGCATGACACCATTAAACGTGTGGTACTACTCGGCCCGGTGCATCGCGTTCCAGTACGCGGCCTTGCGTTGCCCGGGGTTTTGTCATTTGCCACGCCTTTGGGTGATATTCAGATTGATCAATCTGCTGTAGCAGCGATTGAAAAGCTGCCTCAGGTGGTGACCAGCCCAGCCGCCCATGCACAGGAACATTCTCTGGAAGTGCAACTGCCCTTCCTGCAGTCGATACTGGATGACTTCAAACTGCTGCCATTGGCTGTCGGTGATGCAAGTCCTGCCGAGGTTGCTGAAGTGCTGGATGTTTTATGGGGCGGCCCGGAAACACTGATCGTCATCAGCTCGGATCTGTCACATTTTCATCCTTATAAAACAGCACAGGAAATTGACACAGAAACTGTGCAAAACATTCTGCAACTGCAAGCAACATTAAACCATGAACAGGCCTGTGGTGGCACACCAGTTAATGGCTTGCTGCTGGCAGCGAAAAAACACCAGCTACAACCGCATTTGCTGGATCGTCGTAATTCTGGTGATACCGCAGGTGATAAAAATCGCGTTGTGGGCTATGCCTCGATCGCTTTTATTGAGGATAAAAATGAAAAACACTAATCAGGGGCAGGTATTACTGCCTATTGCACGTGCGTCTATTTCAGGTGTTTTAGGTCAAAAACATAAAGCCACTGAAAATGCGGCATGGCTTCAGCAACCGGCAGCATGTTTTGTAACCTTAACCAAAAACGGTGAATTACGCGGATGCATAGGGTCTGTGGAAGCCTGTCGCAGCCTGCTGGACGATGTAAAAAACAACGCCAAAGCAGCCGCTTTCAATGACACACGCTTTTCACCGCTAACTACTGAAGAACTTGGCTGTATTGAAATTGAAGTATCCTTATTGTCCCCTGTATCTGCACTAAAATTTTCCGACGAGGGCGAAGCACTGGCGCAATTACAGCCCGGCATTGATGGCGTAGTATTTGAATACGGTCAATACCGCAGTACTTTTCTACCTCAGGTTTGGCAACAGTTACCGAGCATTAACGACTTCATGGCCCATTTAAAACATAAGGCAGGATTAGATGCTGATTTCTGGGCAGATGAAATCAAACTCTATCGCTATGCAGTAAACAAGTGGAAAGAACACAATTTTACTGAACAAAAGGCAGGGCAGGTAACATGACAACCTCTATTACAAACCACACTGCAACAGCAGCATTTCACCCCGGACGCTACTGGCACCTTTTAGGCGATGGCCGCATCCAGTGCGATCTCTGCCCGCGTGACTGTAAGCTGCGCGAAGGCCAGCGTGGCGCGTGTTTTGTACGCATGCGCCAGGGTGACCAGATGGTGCTCACCACCTACGGTCGTTCTTCCGGTTTCTGCATTGATCCAATCGAGAAAAAACCACTTAATCATTTTTACCCTGGCAGCAGTGTACTTTCGTTTGGTACCGCCGGTTGCAATCTTGCCTGTAAATTCTGTCAGAACTGGGATATCAGCAAATCCAGAGATATGGACCGGCTGATGGCAAAGGCATCGCCAGAAACCATTGCCATAGCTGCCGAGCAGCATGGCTGCAAGAGTGTCGCTTTTACCTATAACGACCCGGTGATTTTCGCCGAATATGCCATGGATATTGCTGATGCCTGCCATCAACGTGGCATCAATGCAGTCGCGGTCACTGCCGGTTATATACACGAAGCCGCACGCGTTGATTTCTTCGCAAAAATGGATGCCAGCAATGTCGACCTGAAAGCTTTTACTGATGAGTTTTACCACAAAATCACCGGTTCACATCTGCAGCCGGTACTGGACACCTTAATCTATCTCAAACATGAAACCGATGTCTGGTTTGAAATAACCACCCTGCTCATTCCCGGCAAAAATGATTCCGATGAAGAAATCACCGCCATGAGTCAGTGGATTTACCAACAACTGGGGCCGGATGTCCCCCTGCATTTCTCCGCTTTTCACCCGGACTATAAAATGCTGGACATTCCTGCCACACCAGCGGCAACCCTGAACCGCGCAAGAGACATTGCTCTTAAACAGGGGCTGAACTATGTCTATACCGGCAATGTGCACAACATAGAAGGTGACACCACCTTTTGCCCCGAATGCCACACCGCTCTGATTGAACGTGACTGGTATCAGATAAACCAGTATCACTTAACCCCGGATGGGCGCTGCCCTGATTGCGGATTTGCATTAACAGGCAGGTTTGAAGAAACAGCAGGCAATTTCGGCGCGAGGCGTATTCCTGTTGCGATGCCTATTGCAAATAACGGCTGATTTATACATGAGGTACTACACTCTTAAAATACGCCATATGACAGGATAAAAGCACCGTGCAGCTATCACATGGGACAACATTAAGCGTTATCTCGAACAATACCAGTTGTCATCTCGACCAGCGGGAGAGATCTTATACCGCTGCTGTATAAGATCTCTCCCGCTGGTCGAGATGACAGTAGTATTAAGCTTTATTGCTAACAGGGACAATCTCGCGTGACATATTACATGGCCATAGATCAGGGCAGCCACGCCAGTCGTGCCTGTTTGTTTGATGAAGTGGGTGAGCTTGTTTGCGAGCACACTAAAAGAATAAAAACCAGGAAAACCAGTGATAGTCATATCGAACAGGATGCGAACGAAATCATTGACTCGGTTAAAGAGGTTGTAACCAGATTACTGGATGAAACCAGCACACAACACACAATCGTGGCATGTGGTATTGCCACACAACGCTCATCTGTCATTGCCTGGAACAAAAACGGTACGGCCATCAGCCCGGTACTAAGCTGGCAGGATACACGCGGCAAACAACTGCTGGTGAAGCTGAAAAAAAATGAAGACGAAATTCAACAGCTTTCTGGCTTACCTTTATCGGCACACTATGGTGCCAGCAAATTAAACTATTTGCTGGCTAAAGCAAAACACTACGGTACTGCACTGGGCACACTGCGACTATCACCACTTATAAGCTACTTATTATTCCACATACTCGACGAACACCCCTATATTGTCGATCACGCCAATGCACAACATACACAATTGTTTAACCTGGAAAAACTGAACTGGTCTACACGGCTCACTGAGCTATTCAATATACCGAAACAACTATTACCTGACTGTGTACCGGTATTAAAAACACTTGATGCACCACATGGAAAACTGGCAGGCACGGGTGTCCCAGTGTGCGCTATCAACGGTGATCAGAATGCTGCGATTTTCGGCGCTGGATTATTAACACCGGAAACCGCTTTAGTAAACTTTGGTACCGGCGCATTTGTCTTACGCTTGCTAAGACACTACTGCGCAAGTAAAAAACAGCTCAGTGGCATTGCCTGCTCCAATCATAACTCTGTTCAGTACGTTCGAGAAGCCACCATCAATGGTGCAGGCAGTGCGCTAAGCTGGCTGGAAAAAAGGCATCAGGTGAATGATATATTGAAACAATTACCTGCATGGCTGAATGAAATCGGCTTGAATAAAATAAGGCAGCCTCCTGTCTTTATTAACACTATCGGTGGCCTCGGCTCACCCTGGTGGCATAATAATTTCGAAGCAAAATTTATTGAGTCTGAATTTAGCAAATCGGACTTTACTGAATACGACAGGCCGTTAAACAAAATGAAAACAAATCTGGCAACAACCGATCTAGTAACAGCAAATATTGTAACAGCGGATTTAGCATCAGAAGCGGTTGCCATCATTGAAAGCATCGTATTTATGGTATGTATTAATCTGCAGATAATGCAGTCTGAGCACACCATAACCAGCATACGAGTCAGCGGTGGACTGTCGCAACTTGATGGTTTATGTCAACGCCTGGCGAACCTTTCTGCTCTGCAAGTGGAGCGCATGAAACTACCCGAAGCAACCGCCCGAGGTGTGGCATGGCTCGCCGCAGGCAAACCAAATGGCTGGTCGAATGTTGAGTTCGATGTATTTACACCGACCCTCAACCCTGCCCTGACAAAACGCTATGCCATGTTTAGTGCAGCACTGAAGTACTGACCCGGATATTTCTTTATTGTCCCTGGTCGCTAGTGTAGCCCGTAGGTTGGGGTGAGGCACGAACCCCAACCTACAAGCAACACTCTGCTACTAATTAGACTGCTGGCGACCAAATACTGTAGCCATGGTATTCGCTATTCCTTTAATCACATCAAGAAACGTTTCAATTCCCGACTGATTATTATTCCTGCGACATTCATTCAGTGCTGAGATACTAATATTCATAGCCGCATGGTAATTGCCTTTATCAACAAATTGCTGAATAATTTTTGTTTCTGCTTTGATGTCCATTTTTCACATCAGTCTTTTGGGATTGCTCTTTTTGAAGCGCATCAATTTAACGACCGTAGCCGTTTTAATGCAGAGCGAAGATAACGATCGGTGCGTGAACTGTTTTCTGAATCATCAAACAACCAGCGGGCAAAACTACAAAGATAAATACGGGTTAAAGAAAGCTCTTCAATAATTCGGTGAATATCTTTTGTTTTTAATAATGCCGCTTCCCTGAACCACTGCACTGTTCGACTAATACGCATAATGCCCAGAATCTGCAGGTGAATGTGACCTAACTCCAGCTTGTAATACAACATTTGCCTGGTCACTCTGCGGTGTTTAGACATCGACAAAAACCATAACATCATCACTTTATGTACACGTTTGTGTGCAGCGAGTGCGGCAAAATCCTCTAATACTTTTTCTGAAAGCATGGCTTTATCGGCACGGTCGAACCAGGCTTCAACCAGATCATCTTTTTGCGGGTAGAACTTTTTTATCTCATGCAGAGAAATATCCAGTGTTTTGGCGACAGTATGCAAGTGAACCAACTCCCAGCTGCTACTTTCAGCCTGCTCCAGTGCAGTTTCAAGAATTTTCTCAGCAACCGTGTTTTGTTTCGCCATACATCACCCTGACAATTATTTCCTCATAATTTAATTATAAGGAAAATCAGTGAAATATAAAGACATTAATATGATGCGTGGAAAGAGTATCCATTATCCTGAATAAATCAGTTGAATCAATTGCGAATGTTGAGAGTAACAGTTGGAAAAACACAGGCACAAAAAAGCCGCGACATAGTCGCGGCTTTTTTAGCATTTAAAGTTTGACCTTACTATTCAACCTTAACGCTGAGACTCAACGTTGAGATCCGGCTTCTTCATGTGCCAGATCAATAACTTTATTGGCTAATTCCTGATATTTAGCACGGTATCCATCAAATTCTGAACCGGCTTCCGGGGTAAAATATTCTTCTGGGTCAACACCGTTTGCTTGCTCATAAGCAGAAAATTTCTTCTGCATTTCTAGCATTTCTTTAATCATTTCAGCTTTACTACTCATATTTCTCACCTTTTATTTGTGCTACTGGTAGGTCATGTGACCCTGGTAAATTCTTAATAAAATTTTAGCCTGCGCTGTATCTTACCCATATATCTACCCATGTATATTTACAAACAGGAAGAAAACAGCTATAAATTTTTTCCTAAATAGCCTGTTCAAACGACCTGTCAAAACGGCTTAATAACCGCCTTTACGAGTACTCTGAGGGCAACCGCCAATTTTCAAGCCTTGCTTTGATGGCATTTCAGGAAACAGCTCGTACATTTCTTTTGAAGAAACTTTACGTCCCCATTTTTTGCCCATGGCTTTCATAATGCTGCGCTCATTCGGCTCGTTACCGTCCAGTGCTTCCTGGCGAACATATTTAACCGTATCCCAATGTTCTTCTGTGGGATCGATACTTTCTTCAGCAAAAAGTTCTGCTGCGATTTCTTCATTCCAGTCGTTTATATTTTCCAGATAGCCGTTTGCGGTTCTGTCAACTGAGTCAAGTGCTGCCATGTTTTCACCCTAATCTTATTAATTATTTAAAATGTGGGGCGAATATTAGCTGAATAATTTGCTTGTTTCCAGTATTTCTAATGGGGTAGTTTTTTTCACGTCAGTACTAATTTGTCGCATAGTAACATCAGTCTTAAAATATAATTAACATTAATATTAATATTAATACTTAACCAACTGAAAATATTATTTTTATTCAGTTTCTGCCACTGCTTTTATGCCTTTATGATGTATAAAAATCCCACAACCCAAATGCCGATGTAAACCAATACCAACTTCTTGCAGCGCCACGGAGGAATGCTTATCGAGATCAGCGATCATCAAACTTCTGGTTTCTATTTTTTCACCATTAGCATCAAACTCATGCCCCATCCCACAAAGCAACTTTCGCGGCTTTACGCCTCGCGATTTCAAACCATCAACCACCCATTGTAAAAAATTTTCTTCACTCATGTCTGTTGATGCAACAATATAACGGGCAAAAAGTGTAGAAAATGGCTCAATGGGCTTGCTCGTCATTTTGCCCACACTTACCGCGTGGCCGGCAATATCCAGCACTTGACCAACCAGCTCACTGGCATCGTCAATTCGTGATATTGGCACGCGTAATTGCATGCGTGTACGTTTGGACAGGTAAATCAACTCACCATCAGGCGGACGTTCCCAGCCATGAGCCGAAGCTGCGCCATGTATTTGATGAATACCCAATTCAGGTTCATCTTTTATCCAGGGTAGCACCTGGTACAAAGACTGAGATAACTCCCAGGCATGACAGGTTGGAATCTGTTTGCAATCAATCTTAAAATGCAAATCAACGACCTTTTCCGAGGTACTGATATCATTTTTTCTATCGTCTTCTTGCCAGTGCATAATTTATACCTCTCGCGCTTGAGAATGCACTGTTTAGAGTGCGTAGATTTTTGTGAAGAGCAAGACACAAAGACGAAGTAATAGTGTGCTATTGCAAGGCTTTGTAACAATGCTATTCCATCCTTTGGTTCGTAAACACCACATCCATGTGCCACTGCTCGCAAAAAGATGCGTGCTATAAATAATGTATTCTTGAGTGCGAGAGGTATGTTACCATCTTGACGTAAACGTCGCTTCCAGCTTTTCTTCCCAGTCTGTAGGCGTGTCATTAAATTGCGGTTTTACATCCATACGAAAAAACAACTCACCCGCAGCGGCACGTTTTTTTATCTCTGTTTTAAGTTCTTCAAAATCTTTCATTTCCGGATTCTGAATCAATATTTCACTTAACCACAACATTATTTTTTTCGCTCCACTTAAAAATAAAATGAAAAATGAAAAATGAAAAATTGAAAACACAAGCAAAAGAGTTAAGCAGCGCTATAAATTTATTCTATTTACATTTTTCGTTTTTTATCTCCATGATTAAAGTATATACTGCAAACCGTCTTAAGACGATTTCAGTACATTTTTCACTTTTCATTTTTCACTTTTCATTTGATGCACAGCATCATAATATCTTGCTCTATACATCAAACGTTTGTGCGTCTCGCTGTCGGTAAAACCACTGCGATTATGCAAGACATTATTACAAACAATACCCTGACCGTCCTGTAACTCAACTTTTAACACATTTGTTTCATCTGCTAACAGCGTATTAATCATTTCAACGGCTTTATGTGTCTCAGCCGTATCACGCCAGATTATATTGTGTTTTCTTGCCGAAAAACGCATATGCAGCCTGCCGTCAGGTTTAACCATAAATACCGGGCCTGTTTGCGCTTTACGAATCACTTTTCCCGCTTCAATATTATCAGGAATAGTCATCGCCTCCGGGTGCGTCAATGCTTTAATATAGGCGGTATTTTCATCGCGTAACATTATATAAAGCTCTTCCGGGTTCAATAGCCGATTGATACCACCTGTATCCGCTGGTCGGACACAATGCATAATGATGCCAAAAATTTGTTTATCAAGATGGTTATAATAACCATCTGTGTGCCAGCTTAATGCTTTATTTGTGTAGGGAATATATTGATTGCCAGCCTGTGCACGCACTTCCAGACTGCTCACGCTATCGTCATCAGCACGTAAATTTGTATCCAGATTTGCCAGCGCCAGCCGCTTACCCAGGACATGCACCAGCGATTTATCCTGATTATGCGTATTATTCAGTTGATAAATTGCCATATTAAAATGTTGACAACGTTCGACTATTGCCTTTTTTTCATCCTCAGATAGCTGGTATGGATCTTTTATCCGCACCAGCAAATCGTCCAAAGCAGGTTTTCTGTAAGGCTGCTTTTTCTTACGCCACTGTATATAAGCCGCGTTATTGTTCAGATTAAAAGGGGATTTCAAACCAGTAAGCTGGTCTGCCTGATGTATCATATGTCGCTCAGATTAAACTCATCTCAAAAGGATGCTGATCTATCAAAGGCGAAAGTTTGCCTAATAATATATAACTCCACAATACCACTATCGATGGAGATTGTTTTTGGCTTTATACATAAATATATAGGTCTTAATTAACAAAGCTATATCAGCAGGGGCTTATTTATATGTAAACGACTGATTCAACAGGTATTATTACAAAAAAATTCGAGCAATAAAAAACCAGGCTATCCCATAGTGGATAAAGCATATTCTAACAACCCTCCCATGCGTAGGATTCTACAGTTTGGTCACGCCACCTAAACTGCGCACCCATAAATAGAAATGACCCAGTGATGTGTAAGTTACATCCAACCCACATAGTTGTGGGACTTGTGGAATAATGCAAGTGCACCTTACCACCGACCAGATAGACGCGGTAGAAAGAGTAGATGCAGGAGCACATTCCGCAAAGGGGTATTGTTTAAAAAATTGATTGGTACTAGAATCCCCAACCCTAAGTACCTAATCAATCAGTACTTTAACTGACATAACCATAGCGGCAGACAGGAGAGATTCCATGGCCAAGAAGATTTATGAAACCCCCATGCTCAACGAGCTTGAAAACGGCCCATGGCCAAGTTTTATTTCAGGCATCAAGAAATTACGTGATGATCATCCTGATGAGCGCATCCAGGCAGTAACCAGCAGCTTGCTTGGTCAACTGGAACACTCTTACGAAACCCGTAAAGGTTACTGGAAAGGCGGTACGGTTTCTGTATTTGGTTATGGCGGCGGTATTATTCCACGCTTCTCTGAAGTGGGTGCGGCTTTCCCTGAGTCAAAAGAATTCCACACTGTTCGCGTACAACCACCTGCAGGTAACCACTACACCACAGCTATGCTACGTCAGCTGGGTGATAGCTGGGAAAAACACGGTTCAGGTCTGCAAACTTTCCATGGCCAGACTGGTAACATCATGTTTATTGGTTGTACTACAGATAATACTCAACACTTCTTTGATGAAATCAATGAATATGGCTGGGACTTAGGCGGTGCCGGCCCATGCGTGCGTACTGCAATGTGTTGCGTAGGTGCGTCTCGTTGTGAAATGTCCTGTGTAAACGAGCACGGCATTCACCGTCACCTGGTAAACAACTTTACTGATGACGTTCATCGCCCTGCTCTACCATACAAATTTAAGTTCAAAGTGTCTGGTTGTCCTAACGACTGTCAAAATGCGATTGAACGTGCTGATATGGCAATTATCGGTACCTGGCGTGATGACATGCAGGTTGACCAGGAAGAAGTTAAAAATTACATCAACGCTAAGGGAGAAAACGGTCGTCAATACTATATTGATAACGTTGTCTCTCGTTGCCCTACCAATGCATTGTCACTTAATGATGACAACACACTAAACGTAGACAACCGTAACTGTGTACGTTGCATGCATTGCTTAAACGTAATGCCTAAAGCCTTGCACCCTGGCACTGACCACGGCGTGACTATATTAGTGGGTGGTAAACGCACACTAAAAATCGGCGATTTAATGGGTACCGTTGTTATTCCATTCAAAAAACTGGACACTGAAGAAGCAATCGAAGAGCTGATAGAGCTGGCTGAAGAAATGATTGATTTCTGGGCAGAAAATGGTCTGGAGCATGAACGTACCGGTGAAATGATCGAACGTATCGGTCTGGTTAACTACCTGGAAGGCATCGGTCTTGAAGTTGATCCAAACATGGTCAGCAGCCCTCGCCAATGTTCTTACGTGCGCATGGATGGCTGGGACGAAGAAGCTGAAAAATGGTTCGAGCGTAAAGCAGAAGCTGCAAGCGCATAGTTATTCAGCATACTAACTGCGCTTTAACTTCTTTTAGTTAACTTTTCCGGCAGGAGGCTTCGCTTTAATAATATGGCGCAGCCTCCTGCTAACAAATATAGAATTTTTGAGGAATAAAAAATGAGTAATAAACCTCGTTCACCAATTGAATCCGGTTGCCCTGACGGCTTCCAGTACATGCATCCTGTTATGCGTAAAAATTACGGCGCATGGAAATTTCATGAGCATCCAAAACCAGGTGTGCTTCGCCATGTAGGTTATAGCGGTGACGAAATCTGGACTGTACGTGTGGGCACACAGCGTATTTTAGATATTTTCTCACTGCGTGAACTTTGTGACATCGGTGATAAATTCGCTGACGGTTATATTCACTTCACCATTCGCAGTAACGTTGAATACATGGTTTCTGATCCGGCGAAGGTTGAGCCATTAATCGAAGCGATTACCGCTAAAGGTTACATCGTAGGCGGCACCAAGAACTCTGTTGCCATGATTTCTCACACCCAGGGTTGGTTGCACTGTGACATTCCTGGTACTGATGCATCAGGTGTTGTGAAATCAATGATGGACGAGTTGATTGACGAGTTCCGTAACTGCAACATGCCTAACCGTGTACATATCACAACGTCATGTTGTCAGATTAACTGTGGTGGTCAGGGTGACATCGCCATTAACATTCAACACACTAAGCCACCCAAGATTAATCACGATTTAGTCTCTAACGTTTGTGAGCGTCCTTCAGTGGTTGCACGTTGTCCGGTTGCAGCGATTCGCCCTGCAATGGTTAACGGCAAACCTTCATTAGAAGTTGATGAAAAGAAATGCATCTGTTGCGGTGCTTGTTTCCCACCTTGTCCACCTATGCAAATTAATGATGCTGAGCATTCTAAACTGGCTGTATGGGTTGGTGGTAATCACTCAAATGCACGAAGCAAACCGACCTTCCAGAAACTGGTAGCTGCGGGTATCCCTAACAATCCACCACGCTGGCCTGAAGCAACTGCCATCGTTAAAAACATTCTTAAAGCATATAAAGATGATGCAAAAGACTGGGAACGTATTAATGACTGGATTGAACGTATCGGCTGGCCGCGTTTCTTCGAAGTCACTAACCTGCCTTTCACTAAATATCACATTGATAACTGGCGCGGCGCTCGTAACAGCTTAAACGCTTCTACGCACATCCGCTTTTAATATAACCCAGCATTAATTAATAGAGATTAATTAGTAGAGATTAATATAAAGGTATATATAGTGAAATTTAGTATTCAAATTAACGAAGGGCCATACCAGCACCAGGCATCTGATACTGCGTATCAGTTTGCTAAAGCTGCATTGGCATCTGGCCATGAGATTTTTCGTATCTTTTTCTATCACGATGGCGTGAATAACGGCACTCGTCTTGCGATTCCACCACAGGACGATCGCAATATAGGCGCATTATGGACTGCATTAGCAAAAGAGCATGACCTGGACATGGTTATTTGTATTGCCGCAGCACAACGCCGTGGTCTGATGGACGCTGATGAAGCAAAACGTCAGGGTCTGGATGCAGACAACATTGCAGAAGGCTTCCGCATTTCCGGTTTAGGTCAGTTGATTGAAGCTGGCATTGAATCAGACCGCCTGATCGTCTTTGGGGCCTAGAGGAATAAAGTGAGGAATAAGATATGGCAATAAAAAAATTCATGTACGTCAACCGTAAACCCCCTTATGGCACTGTTTATGCGCTGGAATCTTTAGAGGTTGTATTAATTGGTGCAGCATTTGATCAGGACGTTAGTCTGGCATTCATCGGAGACGGTGTTTTTCAACTAATTAAGGGTCAAAATACAGAAGCAATAGGTCAGAAAAACTTCTCACCTGTTTACTCAGCACTAGGTGATTACGATGTAAATAAAATTTATGTTGAAAAAGAATCACTGGAAGAGCGTGGTTTAACATTAGACGACCTGCAACATCTGGTTTGGGAAGATGAAGATGAAGACTGGGCTGAAAAAGATTCTATCCGCCTGGTCAGCCGCGCCGAGTTAGCTGATGTTATGGCTGAACAAGAAATCATACTAAGTTTCTAGGAGAGTTATAATGGGACTATTACACACAGTAAACAAATCTCCATTTGAATCTAATACATTCGACACCTGTTTAGGTTATGCAAAAGACGGCTCAACCGTTCTGCTAATCGAAGACGGTGTTTATGCTGCAACCACTGGCACCAGTGCTGCAGAAAAAATCCAACATGCCATAAAAAGCGCCAGCGGTGTTACATTTGCCGTACTCGGTCCTGACCTTCAGGCTCGTGGACTTGAAGGCAAACTGGCTGATGGTATCAAAGTCGTCGATTATGAAGGCTTTGTTAATTTAGTAGCTGAGAACGACTCTGTTCAATCCTGGCTCTAAACTATTATCTGAACTATTTATAGATCATACTTTTTTACTTTTTTAACAAGATTTAAGAGGATCCAAAACATGTCATCAATCGAAGTAAACGGCAAACAATTTGAAGTCGACGAAGAAGGCTACTTAGCTAACCTAAGTGAATGGGAGCCAGCAATAGGTGAAGCTATGGCTGCTGCTGAAGATCAACCTTTAACAGACGAGCACTGGGACATCATCAACTTCCTACGCGAGTACTACGAAGAATACCAAATTGCACCAGCAGTACGTGTACTGACCAAAGCTGTTGGTAAGCGTCTGGGTAAAGAGAAAGGCAACAGCAAATATCTTTATGAATTATTCCCATACGGCCCGGGTAAACAAGCATGTAAATATGCTGGCCTGCCTAAACCAACCGGTTGTGTATAACATTTTAAGTTAAATATTATAAGTTCAGGTTATAAGTTCGGGGCACAGCGGATTTTAGTCATAAGCGCGCCCCGCAACTTTAAATAAGGCAATTGTTTATTTGCACAATGTGCCTTATTTAAGGTTGATATAAGATGGATTTTCTCGTTCCCACGTGGGAACGAGGCAAGCAACCTACAGTTGAGATTAGTTAACGAGACAAGTCTATGAAATTCTGGTCTATGAGATTCTGCCAATGAGCGCACTTAGTATTATATACGTCATACTTTTTTATGTGGCAATGATCACATTAGTAGCAGGCATCACTAACAAGTTATTGCAATATAAACGTGTGCCAGCTCCGCTGAAAATTGCCGTTACCCCTGCGCCATTAACAAGAACAGGCGTTGTATATCGATTTTTTACTGAGGTTGTTCTGTTTAACAGCCTTTTTCGTGCCACAAAATGGACCTGGATATTCGGCTTCATCTTCCATGCATCATTACTGCTGGCACTTTTCCGCCACTTGCGATATGTGATTTCACCTGATTCATTGATATGGCCTTTGGTAAACAACCTGGTTGTTCAAAGTTTTGGTCATTATGCTGGTTTTGCTATGGTATTCGGTCTACTCGGATTATTAGCCCGCCGCATCTTTGTTGACCGGGTTCGTTATATTTCATCACCGTCTGATTATTTAATGCTGATATTAATTATGGGCATTGCGATTTCCGGCTTAATGATGGTTTACGTTGCGCGCACCGACATCGTTCAACTTAAAGCCTTTATTATGGGGCTTTTCCTGTTTGACTGGCAAAATCTACCGGGCGACATCATATTATTAGCACACCTGACCATGGTGCTGTTCTTAGCAATGATTTTCCCCATCAGTAAATTATTACACGCACCAGGTATGTTTATGGCGCCAACACGTTATCAGATTGATAACCCTCGTGAGAAACGGCATCTGTCTCCATGGGGAGCTGAAATTGAAGCCAAAGACGGCCGTAACACTTAAAGTTGAATGCGTAAACCGTATACACAACAGGCTGAATAATAGTTAGTTAACTGGAAATACAAGAATGGCTGATTACGAAATACCAGAAACACACGAATTCCCCATCATTCCATCCATAATGGAAGGCGCGATGGCGCATAGTTCTCCTTTTGTTGCCAATGAAGAATTCCAGTCTGATATGGGTTTTCCCAGTCCGGAGGAACCCGGCCAGTTAATTGAAGGCTGGAAAGAAAAATTTCTGGAATTATTGAAAGACAAACTCAGTAAATACCGTTCTTTACTGGTGTTTATGGATACCTGTGTAAAATGCGGTGCCTGCACCGACAAATGCCATTATTTCATTGGTACGGCTGACCCTAAAAATATGCCGGTTGCTCGTCAGGATCTATTGCGCAAGGTTTATCGCCGCTACTTCACTTTCGCCGGAAAATACTTCCCTAAACTGGTGGGTGCTGTCGACTTAACAGAAGAAGTTATTCGAGACATGTACTGCTACTATCACCAATGTTCTGAGTGTCGCCGCTGTGCTGTGTTCTGCCCATTTGGTATTGATACCGCTGAAGTCACCATGGCTGCTCGTGACATGCTGGCAATGATCGGCATGGGACAAAAATACTCTAACCAGATTATTCCTAAAGTGCACAAGATTGGTAACAACCTGGGTCTGCCAGAACCTGCTCTGCTTGATACTCTGGAAGGTCTGGAAGAAGAAGTTGAAGAAGATACTAATGTAAAAGTACGTTTCCCAGTGGATGAAAAAGGAGCGGAGATCCTACTGGTTACGCCTTCCGCTGATTTCTTCGCTGAGCCACATATTGACGGCCTGATTGGTTATGCAAAAGTATTCCACGCAGCGGGGGTCACCTGGACGATGAGTTCAAAAGCCTCAGAAGCGGCTAACTTTGGCCTGTTCATTGGTAACTACGAACAAATGCGTCAGATATCACTGCGTATTCGTGACGCAGCAAAAGAACTCGGTGTTAAGCGACTTATCTTCGGTGAGTGTGGTCATGCCTGGCGTGTTGCTTACAACCACCTGAATACCCTTGCTGGACCATGGGACTTCCTTGATCAGAACTATCCTATTCCACAGCACATTCTTGAATTCACCAAGGACTGCCTGGATCGCGGCATTTTAAATATCGACAAATCTGAAAACGACCACATGACACTGACTTTCCATGATTCATGCAACATAGCGCGTGCTTCACGTATTGGTAATACACCAGGCAGCCAGTTCACCACACCACGTGAAGTCATTAAAGCAGTATGCAATAACTACTACGACATGGATGCTGACACTATCCATGACGCGACCTTCTGCTGTGGCGGCGGTGGCGGTCTATTAACAGACGATCTCATGGAATTACGCATTAAAGGCGCGCAGCCGCGCATGGAAGCATTAAAAAATGTGGTCGCTGATCATGGCGTGACACACATGGCTGCTATTTGCGCTATCTGTAAATCCCAGTTTACAAAAGTCCTGCCCTATTACGGCATGACCATGGATCAAATTGTGAGTATTCACCAGTTAGTGAGCAATGCAATTATTCTTGAAGGACAAGGTGAAGAAACAGACGACAGCGATGAAACTACTGAGCCCACCTCAATAAACATAAGCGTACATTAGTTTGTACTTATATGTCCATGGATGGACGGTCCATTTTAGCAATACGGGAAAATGCAGGAGCAATTTTCCTGTAAAAAAACGAAACTTAATAACACACACTTTGACATAGACCCGAAATAACCGGGTACAAGCGACAGGAGAACTGGCATGGCCACTTCCAAAGAAGATATGCAAAACACGAAGTTAACCTTCAGAAAATTTGAAGATGGCGATTTCGTCAATAACAACTTCGGTAAACAAATTTTCAAAGAAGACACCTCACACAAATGTCCAACCTATATACATCGCACCCCACCCTGCCAGGGTAGCTGTCCTTCAGGTGAAGATATTCGCGGTTACTTAGCTATCGTACGTGGTATTGAACTGCCACCAGAAGGTGTTTCCATGCAGGAATATGCTTTCCGTCGTTCGACTGATGCCAACCCTTTCCCATCAATGATGGGGCGTGTATGCCCTGCTCCTTGTGAGACCGGCTGTAATCGCAACAGCGTTGAAGACTTTGTTGGTATTAACTCGGTTGAGCAATACATCGGTGACACTGCATTTAAAGAAGGTTTTAAATTTGATAACAGCGCTGAAATGACAGGCAAAAAAATTGCCATCATCGGTGGTGGCCCTGCTGGCATGGCAGCGGCTTACCAGCTACGTCGTAAAGGCATCGCTTCTACCATCTTTGATGACCACTCAGAGCTTGGCGGCATGATGCGTTACGGTATCCCCGGCTATCGTACACCACGAGATTTCCTGAACAACGAATGTCAGCGTATTTTAGACATGGGGCATATCGAAACACGTATGAATACACGTGTGGGTCGTGATGTTAGCGTTGAAGAAATTGAAAAAGAATATGATGCTGTATTATGGGCATTAGGTTGCTGGACCGGCCGTGGTGTGCCATTAGAAGGCTGGGATGAAACCCCTAACTGTGTCTCTGCAGTTAAATTCCTGGAGCAATTCAACAAAGGCGAAATGAAATATACCGGTAAAAAAGTCCTGTGTATCGGTGGTGGCGATACCTCTATCGATGTGGTATCGGTTTCACGCCGTATTGGCACCTTAGCTGACTACAACGAGAATCCTGAAGCGGTGGTTAACGGCGAAACCTCACACGCTGACCACGACTCATCTAACAACGTTCCCTGTGAACTGGTCACACTGACTGCACTGTTTAAAAAAGAAGAAATGACTGCAGCACCGCATGAAGTTGAAGATGCCACTATCGAAGGCGTTAACATCATGAACGAAGTTATGCCGGTTGAAATCATTCGTGATGCTGACGGTCGCGCTACCGGCATGAAGTTTGTTGACTCAACCTGGGAAAATAACGCTCCTGTTGCTGTTGAAGGCGGCAAAGAGTACACCGTTGAAGCCGATATTATTGTGGCAGCGATTGGCCAGGGCGGAAATTTACAAGATCTTGAAGATCTCAACAATGGTCGCAACCTGATGGACGCAGACAACATGTTCCGCGTGCCAGGAAAAGAAAATCATTATGTATGTGGTGATATTGTTCGCCCTCACCTATTGACGACTGCTATTGGTCAGGCGCACATTGTTTCTGACACTATCGAAAATGATTTTAATAACGTAGCACTTAAAAAGCGTCCTAAAGTTGACGTTCATCATTTCAATCTTAACGACAAAATGGTCGAGACTGGTCTGGGTGTTGAATCATACAATGCCGACAACTACCTTGATGATGCTTCACGTGCTACCGAAACCTCCAGTTACGCCATTCATAACTACGATGACCGTTCAAAACAGGAAATCATCACAGCTGATGATCTATTCCTTGGTCACTTCGAGTATGAGGCACGTAACTTACGTGACACAGACGTACCTTCTTCAGATGAAGTTTTAGGCCACTTTGCAGAACGTCTAGTCAGTCTTGAAGAAGAAAAAGCCGTTAGCGAGGCGAATCGCTGCATGAGTTGTGGCATGTGCTTCGAGTGTGACAACTGCGTTATTTTCTGCCCACAAGATGCCGTTTTCCGTGTTAAGAAAGACAGTAAAACATTAGGCCGTTATGTCGATACTGATTACGCTAAATGTATCGGTTGCCACATTTGCGCTGATGTCTGCCCTACTGGCTATATCGACATGGCTCTGGGTGAAGGTTAGTTTATTAATGGTTAATTGTTAATGATTAATGGTTAATGAAGAGCAAAGACAAACAACCAATGATTAAGGTTTGGCTTTTTATTAATCATTAATAATTAACAATTGCTTTTTTGCGGATTACTGATGATAAAACTTTTACGTTTACTTTATGTATTAACCGGCTTCGTGCTGGTGTCTACATCGGCTCTGCTGGGAACAGCAGTGGCAGACACGCCCTTTCCTACGGTTCATTTACCAACAGATGAAAGCTTAAAATGCATTCAGCCTGTAGATGAAATGCGTAGAAATCACATGAATTACATTCTGCACCAACGTGACATTACTATGTACGATGGCATTCGCACTGAGTCTGATAGTCTGTCGGGATGTATAGATTGCCATGTTGAACCCCGTGTTGAGTCAAGCGACAATGGCAATGGCGAAATTGCGGGCATTAAAAGTGATGAACATTTCTGCACCGCATGCCACCAATATGCTGCAGTGCAGATTGACTGCTTCCAGTGCCATGCTGATCGTCCACAGAAATATATTAAGCGTAGCTCGCACACATCTTCTTTAATCAATCCCGCTTTAATTAAACAATGGCAACAAATGCTAGCCGCCACTGATGAGGTTGATCAGTAATGAAGAATTCCCAACATCTAAAAGTAAACAGCTCCATCCTTAGATCCGATAACGGCACATCCTTGAGCCACTACTCAAGGCGTGAGTTTTTATCTAAAGCAGCTGTTGCCAGTACCATCACCATCGCGCCAGGCGTTTTATTACATCAAACTGCCCATGCATCCACAGGCGCATCTGTATCAACAAAAGCCGACGATGAAGCGGTAAGCAGTAAAAATCGCTGGGGCATGCTAATTGACACGTCTAAATGTGCTAGTGGTTGCACCAGTTGTGTTGATGCCTGTAACGAAGAACACGGCTTAGTAGGTAATAATCGCCCTGAAACAGATACCCAATACATCCGTAAAGTACATTTAAAAAATAAAGCAACGGGGCATGAACTTTCATTACCGCTGATGTGCCAGCACTGTGAAACCGCACCCTGTGTAGACGTATGCCCAACCGGCTCTTCATTTGTCCGTAAAGACGGTATCGTACTGGTTGACAAGCACATTTGTATTGGTTGTCGCTACTGCATGATGGCCTGCCCATATAAAGCACGTTCTTTTGTGCATGAAGATGTTACCAATCAAACATTATCTTCACCTCGTGGTAAAGGCACTGTTGAGTCCTGCACTATGTGCGTTACCCGTATTGACAAAGGTGGAATTCCTGCCTGTGTGGAAGCATGTACAGCAGAAAACCATAACGCTATGATATTTGGTGATTTAAATGACCCGGACAGCGACATTTCTATTGAGCTGAAAAAACGTGGCGGCAAACAACTTCGTCCTGATCTGGCACTAAATACTGGTGTTCGTTATCAGGGGTTGTAATAAAAGACTTTAAAACAAAAAAACTTATCCGCGAATAACGCAAAAGACGCGAAAAAAGCGAATAAACAATTTACTTCTACGCAAAGCGGAGAAGTAAAAATAACAATTGATTCTATTTGCACTTTTTTCGCGTCTTTTGCGTTATTCGCGGATAGATTCTTTTAGTTTCTATTGTAGTTACACAATCTTACGAGAAAACAATGAGTAAAATAGAATACACCTCGGTAGAAGGCAAAAGCCCCGCTTATTTCGCTTTACTTGGCGGCTTAGGTTTCATCATGTTAGTGGCTCTGCTTGCAGTTTATTACATGGAGCATGAAGGCCACTATGTAACCGGCATGAGCAATCAAATTGTCTGGGGTCTGCCACATGTATTCGCTATTTTCCTGATTGTTGCCGCATCCGGTGCATTAAACGTTGCTTCGATAGCGACCGTATTCAGTAAAAAAATATACGAACCAATGGGACGTTTATCTGCCCTGCTGGCAATTGCCCTGTTAGCCGGTGGTCTGGTTGTATTATTACTCGATTTAGGCCGACCTGATCGTTTAATTATTGCCATGACCTATTACAACTTCAAATCTATTTTTGCATGGAACATTATTTTATATATGGGCTTCTTTGGTTTTGTTGGAGCTTATCTTTGGACGATGATGGATCACAATGTCTACAAATATAAGAAAATTGTCGGTTTCTCTGCTTTTGTATGGCGTTTAATACTAACCACAGGTACTGGCTCTATCTTTGGTTTCCTGGTAGCACGTTCAGCTTATGATGCTGCATTACTGGCACCTATGTTTATTGTCATGTCATTCTCATTCGGTTTAGCCATCTTTATTCTGGTTTTAATGTCATCCTACAAATGGACTAATATGGAACTAGGCGATGTTGTCGTTAATCGTCTACGCAACCTGTTAGGTGTGTTTGTCGCGGGTGTGCTTTATTTTACTGTGGTTTACCATCTGACAAACCTGTATGCCACACAGCACCATGAGGTTGAAAAATTCCTGTTGCTTGAAGGTGGCATATATACCAATATTTTCTGGATCGGTGAAATTTTGATTGGTGGCATCATTCCATTAATACTAATTTACGCGCCTGGTGTTAAAAACTGCCGTACCACTTTAGGTTTAATCTGCACATTGATTATTATAGGTGGTTTCTCTAAAATCTATACCATCCTGATTGCCGGTCAGGCATTCCCACTGGAAATATTCCCGGGATACGAAGTTAGCAGTTCATTCTATGATGGTGCAATTCACAGCTACACCCCTAGCCTGCCTGAAATACTGTTGGGTTTAGGCGGAATAGCAATGGCGTTGTTTATCGTCGCTTTTGCGCTAAAGGTATTACGCTTCCTGCCCGCTTCACTTGCTGACAGCGTGGCTAATCCACACCACACCAAATGAAAAACGAAAAATGAAAAGTGAAAAATGAAAAGCAACAACAAAGCTGTATAATTTTCAGTAACTTGT
>CAYQXD010000006.1:0-41373 GCA_964421315.1 uncultured Thiotrichaceae bacterium
CCATTAACCATTAACCATTAACCATTAACCATTAACCATTAACCATTAACCATTAGCCCTTATAAGTTCTATATGTTTTGTTATGAGTGGGTTTAATATCATCTATCATCCGCTCACTGTTTTCTATTTCAAGTTGTTGCAGTGCATCTTTTAATTTTTGCAGGTGTTCCTGTTTTTCCTGCCATAGAATTTTGGCATTCTCATAATTTTCCTGACTAATATCTGCTTTGTATTGCCTTGTTTCCAGGACAGAATCAAGGTATTCCAACAGTAAATTGCATTCACGTATTTGCACAAACGATAAACCTGAATCTTTTGCTGATTTTAAGCCGTTAAGCGATTCTTCTTTATAGTTTAAACAGTCTTCAAGTTGTGATTGCTGATGCATCGCCTGATTTTTATAGCTATACATATTATTACTTGCCCTGCGCTCGATGCGTTTTGCCTGGTTAACCAGGTTACGCATGTCTCTTAATTCTTCTGTAAGCACATCCATCAGGCAGACTCGGAAAGCATACGTAACAGTTCTTTAACGCTGTCATTAAAGGAAAAAGCTTCACTGTAATCCTGTTGTAAAAACTGCATGAAAATACTATTGAAGTCTATGGCTTCATCAATCGCTGGATCACTACCATACTGGTATGCGCCGACGCTAATCAGATCCTGGTTTTTCTGATAGATTGAATACAATTTCTTAAAACGTATGGCTGCGTCTTTATGTTCTTTGGAAACAACGTCGTTCATAACTCGGCTGACTGAAGATTCAATATCAATCGCTGGGAAATGGCCAGATTCAGCGATGCTACGAGATAACATGATATGCCCATCAAGTACTGCACGCGCTGAATCGACGATAGGATCATTGGTATCATCACCTTCGGCAAGTACGGTATAAAATGCGGTAATTGACCCCCCCTTTTCACCATTATTACCCGCTCTTTCTACTAATTGAGGTAGTTTGGCAAAAACTGACGGCGGGTAGCCTTTGGTTGCAGGCGGCTCACCAATTGCCAGTGCAATTTCACGTTGTGCCTGGGCAAAACGGGTTAATGAATCCATGAGTAATAAAACATTGAGGCCTTTATCACGAAAATATTCTGCAACAGTGGTGGCTAACCACGCACCATGCATTCGCATTAACGGTGGACTGTCTGCCGGGCTGGCGACAACCACTGCGCGTTGCATGCCCTGTTCCCCCAGAATGTTGTCAACAAAATCTTTTACTTCTCGACCACGTTCACCAATTAAACCAACGACTACAACATCCGCTTTTGTAAAACGGGTCATCATGCCAAGCAAGACACTTTTACCGACACCACTGCCAGCAAACAATCCCATGCGCTGACCACGACCAACAGTTAACAATGAATTAATTGCGGTTACGCCAACATCCAGTGGTTCATTGATTGCCCATCTAGCCAACGGGTTACTGCGTTTTCCCGCCAATGGTAAACTTTTATGACAAACAATCGGACCTTTTCCATCCAGTGGATTGCCTGCCGGGTCAATCACCCGGCCTAGCAACTCATCTCCCACTTTTGCTTCATACAAACCTTTACCCGGGATAACTCTCGCGTTGGGTACCAGGCCTGTTATTTCACCTGTTGGCATCAGGTAAAGTCGTTCGCCTGAAAAACCAACCACTTCAGCTTCCATATCACCATCAACAGATTCAACCAGACAGCGTGCGCCTACTGCGGCATGGCAACCAACAGTTTCCAGGGTTAATCCAACCATCCTGTCGAGCTTGCCTTCTACCACCAGTGGCATATCTTGCTGCGCACGTAATTTATATTTTTGTAAAATTTCACACCATATCGAACTACGCTGGTGTTTGGAATGTTGCAGAGAAGCATTGGGCTGCTGTTCAGACATCATCAGCCGAATCCTGCGACCGCTCACCACCTAGCACAGAGGCAATCACGGCATTTAGTCGTGTTTCAACAGTGGCATCAATACGGGACGAACTGGTTAATACACGGCAACCTCCCCTGCTTAAAAAAGGGTCGGCATTGATCTTCCAGCTTGATTGGTCATCAGGGTCCATCAGGGTTTGTCGAACCAGTTTTGCATCTTCAGGGTGCAGTTCAAGTGTTACCTCTGCTGATGTCGCCCCTGCCGAAGTCATGGGTAATAAACTTATTGCCTGTTTTATGACTGCAACAATTTCATCCGGTGAGGTTTTTAATTCACGTCTAACCAGTTGCTTGACAACAGACATGCTCAACTGCACCATTTCATCAACAAGTTGTTCATCAAAACCAGGTAATGGCATGGCTAATGTCGCCATTATCGACTGTAAATAATTTAACTGCGTGTCGATTTCCTTCTGCCCTTGTGACAGGCCTTCCATATAACCTTTTGCATAACTTTTTTCATAAGCCTGCTGACGTATTTTTTGCAGCTGGCTACGGTTGCTTAGTTTTTCTGGATCGGATAATTTGTAGTCAAAAATAGCCTCTTCAGAAATATTAAAATCAGGGGCACGCCAGGGTTTGCACTGCTGGCGGGGTTGACATTTTATTATTTTAGACGTACTCATCATCAGACCCTTTACCACCTAATTGTATCTCACCTGCTTCAGCGAGACGTTGTGCAACGGCCAGCACTTCTTTCTGCGCGGCTTCTACATCTTTTAATCGTACCGGACCTTTGGCTTCAAGATCTTCTCGCATCATATCAGCTGCACGTGATGACATATTACTGAATATCTTTTCTTTCATTGTTTCGTCAGCGCCTTTTAAGGCAACAATTAACTGTTCTGACTGAACATCACGTAATATCGCCTGAATACCGCGACCATCGATTTCAAGCAGGTTCTCAAAGACAAACATTTGATCCTGAATTTCCTGAGCCAGCTCTTCATCCTGCTCCGTTATTGCTTCTGTAATGGCCGTTTCTGAAGCACCATCCATAAAATTTAAGATGTCTGCAGCAACCTTTATGCCACCAACTCCTGAGTTTTGCATACTACCGCTACCTGAAAACTGCTTTTCCAGTACCTCATTTAATTCCTGCAATGCTGCCGGTGGCACGCCGTCAAGTGTGGCAATACGCATTAATACATCAGAACGCGCTCGTTCGGGTAAGTATTGTAATATTTCTGCGGCATGACCACTGTCCAGGTAGGAAAGTACAATGGCAATAATCTGTGGGTGCTCGTTTTTAACCACATCGGCTACCGCTCGCGGGTCCATCCACTTTAATGAATCAAGCCCTTTTGAGCTTTTACTGGTAAGTATGCGATCAATAACACTGCCTGCTTTATCCTCACCCAGTGCATTGATTAACATTTTTCTTATGTATTCATCAGAATCAACACCCACACCCGATTGCAAGTTTGCGGTGTTTACAAAAGCACCAACAACAGAATCAACTTTTTTGTTCGACACACTAGTCAGTGTCGCCATGATGCTGCCTATTTTTTGTACATCGTTAGGTGACATGTGTTTTAACACTTCAGCTGCATTCTGCTCCCCCAGACTCATCATGAAAATAGCCGCACGTTCTGAGCCAGACATGTTTTTGATATTACCGTCATCTTCCGCGCTATTATCCATCATGGGTTGTCCATCATGCTATCCATCAGCAGCCACCCATGAGTTCAACACAGATGCCGCACGTTTAGGGTCTTCTTTTACCATGGTGCTTGCTACATCCTTTATTTGCTGTGAATCTGTCGGACTTTGATTGGTTAATGTCAAACGATCTTCTCCTGCGGGTAAATGCTGAACCGGCTCATTTCCAGGTAGTGCAGCAATAGCCGCTGAAGCTTCCCCCTGTTTCGACAGATTTTTCAACATAGGACGTAACACACCAAAAGCAATAAACAACACAACCAGACCGCCGAGCAACTGTTTTGCCAGGTTCAATGCCCAGGCTTGCTCCCATATTGGTGGCTCTTCCATGGGTTCAATCTGTTCAGGTAATTTAAAAGCAGTGTTAACCACATTAATAGTGTCTCCACGTGTTTCATTCAGTCCAACCGCTTCTTTGACAAGTGAAGTAATAAACTGTATTTCTTCTTCACTTAATGGCTGTCTTTTTACTTTTCCTTTTTTATTAACAGTAGTGCGATAATCGACAATTACTGCAACCGAGAGTCGCTGGAGTCTGGCTGGCGATTGTCGTGTATGACTAATGGTTCGGTCTATTTCATAATTACGTACTGCACGAGTGGAATTATTACCTGTGGTAGTCTGGTTTCTAATTTGATCATTATTAGTACGACCAGCAATACGACCACCAGCAGGCGGTTGATTAGTTAAGGCACCAGGAATACCAATCGCTGCTGCTAGCTGATTAGCCGTTTGTTCAAATAGCTGTTCACTACGTACTGCTTTATTATCGGGTAAAAAGCTTTCTTTGGTTTGTTCCAGTGTGGTGAAGTCCACCTCAGCGACGACCTGTGCACGAATGCCTTCGCTGCCAACAATAGGACTAATAATATCGAGTATTCGCTGAACATAATTTTCTTCAAGTTTGCTGGTGTAATCAAACTGAGTGCTACTCAACAACATATTTGACTGATTACTTTTACTACTAAGTAAGCGGCCTTTATTATCGACCACAGTTACCTGAGTAGCATCCATACCCGGTACACTTGATGCCACGATATTAACAATACTTGCCGTTTGAACATCATCTATTACCCAACCAGGAAAAAGTTTAAGCACCACCGATGCCGTAGGTTTACTGCTTTTACGAGCAAATGCTGATTGTTTTGGAATGGCTAAATGAACACGGGCACTTTCTATCATGTTTAGCCTGGCTATGGTCTGTGAAAGTTCGCCTTCGAGTGCTCGCTTGTACCGTGCTTTTAATAAAAAACTGTTACTGCCCAGACTCTCGTTTCTGTCTAATATTTCAAAACCAACTGCTTCGCCTACTGATACACCACTACCGGCAAGTTGTATTTTAGCCTGTTGTAATTTATCAGCAGGAACCAGAATACCACTGCTACCCGGATCCAGCTTATATTGAATACCCATGCCATCGAGTGACTGCGTGACCTGCGATAAATCCTTGGCAGAAAGGTTGCCATATAACAAGCTGTAATTAGGCGACTGCGACCACATGGCAACAGTTACGCCAAGCGCCACGCTGATTGCAAGACCAACCATTAAACCTAGTTGACGTAATCCAGGCAAAGAATTAAACCCCTGAGCCTGTGATGTTACATTTTCTGCTGAGACCAATGCCATAATTAATTACAAATTACTAATTACGAATTACGAATTGAAAAGCAGCACTGTTCTGTTCGTACCTTGTCATTAGCAATTATCTCCTGTATTTGATGTTTGATTTTTTCTGTCGTAATTAGTAATTCGTAATTAGTAATTAATTCAAACCGGCATCCTCATTACTTCTTTATAAGCAGAAACAAGATTATTTCTTACTTGTTTCATTGCCTCAAACGATACACTGGCTTTGCGCATGGCAATCATTACTTCACTTAAATTCACGTTGGGATCACCTAGCTCAAATGATGTCACCATACCTGATGATGTTTTTTGTGTTTGATTGACCTGATTAATCGAATCCTTTAATAACTGTGCAAAGTCAGACTTGCCAACTTCCGAACCCGATTGAATCGGCATCTGCGTTGGCATTTTATTTTCTGCCATTGCCGCCATGCTACGCATTTGCTGTAGCAGACCATTAACTTCTAAATTGCTCATATTCATCACCTACTTCTATTTAATTACGAATTACTAATTACTAATTACTAATTACGAGTTACTAATTGAAAAACAAAACCAAAAGTACCAGCCATGAACTCGTAATTAGAATTAGTATCGGCACAGTTGCCAAAAAACTTATGAATTATGTATACGGGTGATTATGACTAACCATTTATTCGTAATTAGTAATTCGTAATTAGTAATTAAAACACTTACGCTGGAATTGCCACGCCTGCATCACGCATTCTGGCAAGCTTATAGCGCAAGGTGCGAGGGCTAATTCCCAGTTTTTGTGCCACTTCTTTACGACTGTTTTTGGTATGTAATGCAGAAATAATCAAATCATGTTCATGCGCTTTAAGGTCATTATTTAAGCCTGGTTGCTGGACTAGCAGGTCGTCTTCCGTTTGACTTATACCGGTGCCAGTCATATTTCTACCCATATTTTTAATGTTGTGTAATGCTTCTTCAAATTGAATTTCTTTTGCTTCTATGAGATTTCCTGATTTCAATATCAACGCACGTTGTACAACATTATCAAGCTCCCGGATATTTCCCGGCCAGCTATGGTTTTTTAACATTCTTTGTGCAGCGTATGAAAAAGCCATTTTTTCTGTGCCACGACAATGATCATTTAGCATCTTGTTGGCTAATGGCAGGATGTCATCGATACGATCACGCAAAGGTGGAATATTTATTGGAAATACATTTAGGCGGTAAAATAAGTCTTCTCTAAACATACCATCAGCAACAACATGATGAAGATCACGGTTAGTGGTTGCTAAAATTCTTACGTCTAATGGAATAACTTTACTGCCGCCCAGGCGTTCAACCTCACGTTCCTGAAGTACTCGTAATAATTTAGCCTGTAATGCCAAATCCATTTCTGTAATTTCGTCAAGCAGTATAGTGCCTCCCTGTGCCTGTTCAAACTTGCCGGGTTTTGATTTATAGGCACCTGTGTATGCGCCTTTTTCATAACCGAATAACACCGACTCCAGCATGTTTTCGGGAATAGCTGCACAGTTAATAGCAATAAATGGCCCATTTTCTCGTGAAGAATTTTCATGAATAAAACGTGACACCACTTCTTTGCCAACGCCAGACTCACCGGTAATCATTACTGTCACTTCAGTGGCTGCGACTCTCTTTGCCACCTGTGATAAATGAACACTTTTTTCATCTATCGCTATCAATCCGTTATTATTCTCGCTATTACGTTTATTTTCTGGCCTGATAAAACGTGAAACCATTTCAACAAGTGCTTTATATTCAAAAGGTTTAACCAGGTAATCAACTGCACCATCATGCATTGCACTAACTGCATTTTCGATAGTGCCATAGGCTGTCATTAGAACAACAGGTAATTCAGGATACAGCTTTTTGCAATTTTGTAATAAATCATGTCCATTCATTGGCTGCATTTGCACATCGCTGAGTAATAAAACAATGTCTTTATTGTTTTGAAGAATTTTCAATGCGTGATTTCCATCTTCAGCAGCTACAACTGAAAAGTTTTCCATCGCCAGGGTTTTACTTAATACATCCCGTAATGATGGGTCATCATCAACAATCAATATTGTTCCAGCATTTAGTACCTGTTGTTCGGCATGATTCATAGCACCACCTCTTGCTTATTTATATTTTTGAACTGCAAATTAATAATATTGTTGTCAGATGAAAAATGATTAACCTTGTTTATTTTTCTTTTCTCTATATTGCTTCGTAGCAGGCTTATATTGCTTGGCAACATACCCGTCACCTCAGCACATGGCAGCATGATAGTAAACTCAGTGCCGACACCTTCCTCTGAAGATAGTTTAATTTCACCGCCATAGCGATTAACCGTAGCATTTACCACGGCAAGCCCTAATCCGGTACCTGATGACCTGGTAGTAAAAAATGGCTCCAGCACTTTGTTTTTAACCGCCTCTGGCATACCACAGCCATAATCCTTTACATTTATTTCAAACTGGTTCTCTGCATTCAAAAAAGCATTAACTTCTATCATTACCTGTGCAGAATCTTTCCTGGAGGGCTGTTTTATGGCAGTACAGGCTTCAATTGCATTATCAATAATATTTTGCAGGGCACTTTGCAAAATATCACGGTTTGCTTTTATGGCTACTTTTTGTAAATTACTGTTTATATTAAATACAAAACGTTCCGAACCGCCATTGCTTTCTACCAGATTTTTTAGATGAAACATTGTTTCACTCGCATTTATATATTCAGACTCTGACACATCACCCCTGGCAAATATCAACATGTCATTCACCATTTGTTCCAGGTGGTGTAATCGTTCTTTGGTTTTTTCTGCAAAACGTATTCTGTCTTCCTCAGTATTCACCGGATGATTAATTGTCGTAATGTATAACAAGGCAGAAGAAAGCGGAGTACGGATCTGATGAGCAAGGCTGGCAATCATTTCACCGAGGGAGCTTAATCGTTGTTGACGGTTAAGTTTCATCTGCAAGCTGCGATTCTCCGTAATGTCCAAAATTAATATTATCTTTCCAGTGTTGATGGCAGCGTTATTTGTGCCCATATTGTTCATACTCAAGGGGCAAACAGACAAATTTATCCAGCGTCCATCTTGCAGTCTTAACTCGTCAGCATCTGTCTGTATTGAATTTTGCGCTACGTTTTTCCATTTTTTACCTAAAAGATTATCGCTTTCCGTTTCGGTAGCTAGCATTAAACGTGCAACCGGGTTTGTCTGTGTTATACAGTTTTTCTCATCCAGCACCACTATGCCGGCCGGCAGCGCATCAAGTAGTCCTTCCAGACGAACGGCCAGTACCTCTTTCTCTGCCAGTTGAATTAAACGCTCACTACGTGCTTGTGCCAGCTCTTTAGTTAATTGTGCAACCTGAGACTCCAGATCACTATACGAAGATGCCAGCTTCTCTGAAAACTGATTAAATAATTCAAATGCATCTTCCAGTTGTTTTTCTGGTGCCTGCGTTTCTGCTGTCAGGTGTTCATTTGTTATATTCATTTGACTGCTCATGGTTCGGCTATGGTCTATTCGGTTTTATCTACAATTACCTCATAGCAAACATCATGCCTATTATTGAAATCTTATGTTTTTCAATTATTTAACGACATTAAAAACGATGGCGACAAATTTTCGTCGTGCTATTTTTAACTTTTGACAGGTTTATGGCGGGGATAGATAACATCTGCAATCACCAGCAGGATTGATTGAGTTACTTTATGCTGTGATTTGCGGAAAGATCACCCGAATTTAACCAAACTTATGCATTTCCATGAAATATTCGGGCTAGCAGGTAAAACATATCAAGCCACAAACTTTACCTGTTTAATTGTGCTACAATTTGTAGTAACAAAATAACGAGGTTATTATGCAATCTTTCAGTATTCGAGATTTACGAGAACGCTCAGGCGCATTAAGTCGAGAGGTTGAACAAGGCAATTTAGTGGTAATTACACGACATGGGCACCCACTGTTTATCAGCGTGCCATTTTCTGATGAACTCCTGAATCAAGGCGTACATATAGTACTGGCAACACGGCTTTTCAGGGAAGGCGATATTAGCTTAGGCAAAGCATCTAAAATAGCAAAAATGAGTGTTGCTGAATTTAGCGAATATGTCAGTCGGCAGGGAATTCCCGTTGTTGACCTCACTGAAGATGAACTGGATCAGGAAATAGCCTATTTAAACTCACTTGATTAGCCATAATATTCAGCCTAACTTAAAGAGCTTGTGCAATATATGTGCTTATACTTGCAGGATTTAGGTAGTAAGTTAAGCTGTTGCTTTACAATGAAAATATAAATATAGCTGGCTTTCATGGCTAATCAGGTAAACTTATGAAAAAGGTCATTGTATCGGATACCAGCCCGCTCATTGCATTAGCCAAACTTAATCATCTTGGTTTACTCTTTGCCTCTTTTTCAGAAATTCATATCCCCACAGCAGTTTATCTTGAAGCTACACATAATAGATATCGGAAAGACTCCCGTAAAATCTATGACTTTATAGAATGCCAGGAACATCTGATTATCCATAAAAATCATGCAAATAAAACCTATCAAGCATTCCGAAACATTCTGGATGAGGGTGAATCGCAAGCTCTAGCTTTAGCTGAAAAACTCAAATGTGGTATTTTGGTTGATGAACGATTAGCTCGGTTGATTGCCAAACAACAAAATATTCCTGTTGTTGGCGTTATGGGCGTTTTACTACATGCGAAGTCTGTAGGAAAAATTACAGCGATAAAACCACTAATAGAAATACTACAGAAAAATGATTACCGTCTATCGGGTAAAGTAATTGATTTGGTTTTGCGTAAAGCTGGCGAGCAATAAGTATCTATGCTCTCAAATAATCAGGTCACCCCTAGGAGCTTGTCCGAGTGCAGTCGTTGGCACCGCTTGTTTTTGTTCCGTAGCCACTAAATCAATATCACTACGTGGCTTATAAGCACCCTTTGCGCGGGAGCCATAAAGTTTAACCTACTCAATTTCCGGAAATTTTGCAAACACATTTTTTAAAGTTCTCATTGTTGCATAAGTATTCGCAGTGTGTACTTTTGAAACACACTGTATACGACCCACAAGGATGTAGAAGGTAGATGATAATCAAACATTATAAGCTATAATTAAAACAATGAACCGCCTGTGTATGGATAATAGAAAACAAAATAAACCAATGTCTTTATACTCAATTGACAAACTAATAAATGAAACCCGTAGACTGGCGGCTGAATTTAAGCGCACCACTGGCACCATGCTGCCTGTTTCGGGTGAAATAGCACGTTATGACGTAGCGCGTCAGCTTGATCTCACGCTTACTGAAGATCGCAACTGTGGTTATGATGCGATTGGCAATGGTCGTCGATACGGCTTAAGAGTTTTAATAAAAAGCCGTGTGATTGGCGACATGGTAAAACCGGGGCATCGAATCGGCCAGTTAAACCCGAATGGCCACTGGGACATTGTTATTTTGTCTTTGATGGATAATGAATTTGAGCCACTGGAAATGTACCAACTATCTCATGATGATGTTACTGAGGCTTTAGACGGTTCCAGCGAGAAACGCGGCAAACGTGGCGCTATTTCTGTGGCAAAATTTAAGATAATTAGCGAACTGGCGTGGACAAAAGAATATGGCGTGATTGGCTTCTGATATAGCGCTCTCAGGAATGGCGTTAAAAACAATAAATTCTGCAAGTTTTGGGTTGTCACGCAAGATTGATTCTATCTCACAAGCGACTGTGCTACTGGGGTTAAATACACTAAAGGAAGTTATTTTAGTTTCTGCTCTAAAACAAACCCTGGGCGAAACCACACCGTTTCAAACAACTATTTGGAGAGGCGCTCAGGGCTGTGCGCTCGGCGCAAAAGCACTGTCTTTTACTATTGATGGCATTTCTTCAGAATCTGCCTATATAGCAGGACTTTTCCACGATGTAGGAGCCTTAATAATAGAAAAAAGGCATCCTGAATATCCGGCGTTATATAAGAATGGACTGGCAAACCCAATCTCCGCATTAGCAAATGAAACGCTTCAATATGGTACAAATCATGCTGTTTTAGGATTTTTACTCGCCAAACACTGGAAGCTACCCGATAAAGTATGCATCGCTATATACAACAGCCATATAAAATTTTGTTCTGTGATTGAAGACCAGGAAGTTAGAGCATTAATTTCAATGATTAAAATAACCGAAAATACGTCTGCGAAAATGCTTTTTCCAGGCCTGGAATTTAGTCATGAAGCAAGCTCCTCTCTTGCCGATGGATATATGGAGCTTATCATTGATGGTGATGCACTGGAGGCAATGTCAGAAAAAGTTGAGTTGGGTGTTTGGTAGGTTGTGTGATATATATTAACTCGGCAGCAATATATAGTACATTCAGGACTCCAGGAAAACACCAGATTAAGGCGCAGCTTGCAGGTAATGGTCATTCCATTGGCAAGAGCTGCAACGCTGATATGGTGTTTTCCTGGAGTCCCTAACATTATGATATTTAAAGAGCCAGGCCAGCGCATGCCTGCCCACAGACAGCGTTATCAGTGCTTGCTGTAGAATGACTACAGCGGCGCACTGATGCCTTGCTGCGAACAGGCATGCGCTGGCTGAATGTACTATATATTGCTGCCGAGTTAATATAGTGCCTAAACATCTAATATGTGATTCAACTGACCTGCATTATCATTTTTCAAATCCCACAAATCAATAATGTCACAATTAAAAATAACCTCAGCAGTACATTTATTTTGTAACCACAAAACTTATTAAACATTTTAATAAACCGATGAGTTATCTATATATCTGCTTCGATTCATAATACTGCAGCGCCAGATTAATCGCTGTTATCAATTCATGCTTTTGTGCTGGCTTGCTCAGAAAGCTATGAATGCCGGCTTCTTTTATGGCCTTCTGAATCAATTCCTGATCATTTTGACCACTGAGAATAATGCTTACTGATTTCGGTTGCAGTGTCCTGATTCTTGTAAGGAATTCTATACCGTCCATGCCGGGCATCTGGTAATCAGATAAAAACAAATCATAATGCTGATGAAGCGCATGCTCAAGTGCATCTTCCGGATCGTGGAATATTTCTACCTGCCAGTTTTTCTGCTTTCTTAACCCATCTTTGACACATTCATCACGTAAGTCATTGATATTACAAAAGCAAAACAAATAATACCTAATAAAAACAGTAGCTTAGATTTTGAAATCAGGCAGTAGTGCCAAGTTATAGGTTCCCCCTATTGCGTTGACGTAATAAATGCTGCATTCTAGTGGCATGTACATTCGCCAAACATCCACATCCAGAGGTTTGTCCAAAGAACAATATACTTATCGCCTGGTTGAGACCGAGCGCGTTAATGGAAAAGTAAAACAGCGCATCGTGCTTAACCTGGGACGGCATTTTGATGTACCTAAAAGTGAGTGGAAAGCACTGGCAGGACGTATTGGCCAGATCATCAATACTCAGAACAGCCTGTTTGATATTAAACTGTCGGTAACACTTGAAAGCATGGCACAAAACATAGCTGCAAGGATCATAGCTTCGCACAGCAGCAAAGATACGGGGCTTCCATTGCCCACTTTTCATTCCATTGATCCTGACAGCATGGTACTGGTACGTCCTCGCCGAGTTGGCGTGGAACACCTTGCCCTGCATGCCATTTCACAGCTTGGACTTACTGATAAGCTCAAGGAGCTGGGATTCAACCAACACCAGTTGGGTGCATCACTGGGCAATATCATTGCCCGAATGGCATTTCCTGCTAGTGAACGAGCCAGCCATTACTGGTTGCAGCAGCGCAGCGGACTTGGGGAACTGATCGGCTATCAGTATGAAGAAATGCCACTACAACAGCTCTACCGCGCCTCCGACCAGCTCTTAAAACACAAGGAAGCACTGGAAAAACACCTTTACCAGCAGGAACGCAACCTGTTCGGTTTTGAAGAGACCATCACGCTTTACGATCTGACCAACACGTTTTTTGAAGGGACTGCTAACAACAACCCCAAGGCGAGCTTCGGACGCTCCAAAGAAAAGCGTAGTGACTGCCCTCTGGTCACACTTGGTCTAGTGCTTGATGGTAGTGGATTTCCACGCAAAAGCAAAATCTTTGCCGGCAATGTCAGTGAAAGCAGCACATTGGAAACCATGCTCCATGGGCTTGATGCCAGCAAGGATGCCATGGTTATTATGGATGCAGGCATCGCCACACAGGACAATGTCCAATGGTTGAGCGACAAGGGCTACCGTTATCTTGTTGTCAGCCGAAAGCGCAACCGTGAGTTTGATCCTAATCAAGCAATCACCGTAAAACAGACCCCTCGGAACTGCGTGAGAAAAAAGAACAAGCGATGCAGGATAAATTCGCCGAACGTTTTGAAATGGCACTGCAAAGCCTGGCGGACGGACTGCATAAAAAAGGTTGCACCAAACGGTACGACAAAATACTCGAACGCATTGGCAAGCTAAAGCAAAAAAACAACAGAGTGGCGCAGCATTATGATGTCACGGTCATCCCTGATCCTGAATCCGAGCACACCAAAAGTATCCGTTGGGAACGCAGGGAAAAGCCGCATACGCAAGCCACCCACCCGGGTGTCTACTGCCTGCGTACTAACGAGACACAATGGAACGAAGCCACCCTGTGGAAAACCTACACCCTGCTCACCGATCTTGAAGGCGTATTCAGAAGCCTAAAAAGCGAACTGGGTATGCACCCCATCTACCATCGGACTGAAAAGCGGGTCAGTGGACACATCTTTATCACGCTGCTTGCCTATCATCTGGTGCAGTGCCCTGCGACAGCAACTGAAATCACAAGGCATACACGACAGCTGGCAGACTCTGCGGTGCAAGATGAAAAACCAGCAGCGCGTCACCGCAACCTTTAGCTGTGAAGGCGGCAGAAGCCTTTACCTGAGAAAAGCAACACGAGCAGAGCCAGAACAAAAAGAAATCTATGATGCACTGGGACTTGCCATGCAACCTGGAGGAACTCAGAAGACCATTACTAAAAATAAAAATATGTAGTGCCATGAGCGCAGTTTTAAAATTTTAACTTATTGTTTTTATGAGTTATTTTATTCTAAGATGTCAAAGATGGGATAAGTAATCTGCGTGCTTTGACAAATCGACCAGCAAGAGACCTATGTTGAATTTGTAGATCATCTAACTCGAAGGGATCACTAATAATAAGCATGCTCTGGAAGGTGCTTTCTCTGGCTCTGGCGATATCCCACATCGTCATCACTAGTTCGGTTTTCGTTTGATGTTGATCTGTCACCTGATTTAACTTAACGCTTTTAGCATTAAGGTGAAACCAGGATGTGACAACCAAAATTGCTATTATAAAAATAATAACCAATACACCAGACAGCACCAGATATTTTCTGTTACTTTTATTCTTTGTTATTTTCTGTGTGTGCATTAATTGTTTTTACAAAGTGTGTAGCTCTGAAATATGCTATCTTTTCATTTTATTTCTCATTGGCTATTACTTCATCAACGACCATTCTGTAGTAATTCATTACTTTTGCAACAACGGGTTTGTATTCAGGGTAGCGATCCATATAAGGTAATAACATACGGATATGGTCTAACGCTTCAGTAAGATACACAAGCTCGGTTTCTTCAATAACATTGCCATTAACCAGCTTTAATTTTATTCTAGAAATTCTTGGCATATGCCGTTGTTCAAAACCTTGAAAAAACAGTAAAATAATGCCAACGTCTTTAGTTTTTTTTGCTGCCATAATTTACTCCTCTATAATAATTACCATTAATTAAGCTGCTAACTCGCCTAACGGCACATCCTTCTGCCACTGCTCAGAATTCGTTACTTCTAACCAACATTCTGTGCATACATGCCAACTGCATGGCGACCTTTATTAATTGAGCCTGCCTGTTTTCTTATCTCATCTCTGGCTTTTATGGCAGTGGCTTCCAGCCTTTTATTTATATTGAGAATTTGTAATATTTTCTCGTTGTTTTTTTCTTTTTCTGTTTCTGTAAAAGGCAGTAAAAATAATTTTTTAAGGGTGTTGCTGCGTATGGTTTCAACACTAGCAACATTTTCCCAGTTGCTTAGCTCTGCTTCTTTTAGCATAGTTTTGCTGTATTCAATAACATCCAGTAATTGCCTGCTTTTAATGTCCATAAATGGACGACCATGATATCGTTATGACGAAAAGAGCCAGGGCAGTGGTGCGATTGTCATCCATCATTTAACCCTCCTTAAGGTTCCCCATCATAAAGAAGCTGCCGATAAATCAGCTGAAGATTTTGTTCTTGCTTCAGCAGGTATCGATGTCCATGCTGTTTTTATTTCACCCAGCAGCGACGCTACTTCATTAATAATTTCAACATCATTTTTTATGTTTGCCTGTGCCAGGCGATGATCTATATACTCATATAGATCATTCAGGTTAGCCGCAATTTCACCACCTGCTTCTTTATTTAAACTGGCTTTTAAACTAGCAACTATTGCCATAGCCTGGCTGATGACTTCACCTTTTCTGGCGATATCATTACGCATCATCAAGCCTTTAACTACCGCTAATTTGCCAAGCACGCCTTCTAGTAACATTTGCACCAGACGATGCGGATCAGCATCTGTTACACCGCCGACTCGACCAACCTGGTTGTATTGTGCGAGACCATTATTCATTGTTGCATAAGCCATTTTATTTTCTCCTGCTTTTGTTATGCGAATTCAATCGTTTTATTACTTATGGTGTTAAATAAAAAAATAAACATAGCATCAGAAATACAATGCAAATCTACTATACAAAAGCAATGCAATTTAGATGCCAATCAAATGTACCCGCTGAATAATTCCAGCTCACTACCCTCGTCTAACCTGCGTGCAAAATTTAATGCTTCTTCATTTGGAATTTGCCGGATAACTTTTTTTGTTTCCATGTCAATAACTTTTATCACCGTTCGACCGCTGTCTTTATCGATACTGAAGTGAAGTTCGCGTTGCACTGTTTGCATCTTCTCATTAATATCCTGTACTACTTTATCCAGTGCTTCTGAGTCTATAACTTGTTGTGGTTTTATATTTTGCTCTGAAGTTGCCGCTTTAACTGGCAACACATTGCCGTTTTGCGGTGGATTTTGTATAGCGGAAGATTTTTGAACAGGCAATATTTTTTGTAATCCCACAGTATTAGGATTGCTTACATTGCTGTCATCATTACTTATATTTATCATGAGTATCTCCTTGCTGTCGTCACTTTTAAGCTTCTTTTATCACTCAGACTCAAGCGCATACATTTAAGGATTTGACCTTTGTTCACAAAAATATTTATAAAGTCTGCTTATAGTCAGTTTATCGGCAGACAGGGCTATAACTTTAATTAACCATTAACCATCACTCGTTCCCACGCAGGAGCGTGGAAACGAGCGGAATTAGTACACGTACACGCACACGTAATTATCTCACCGCCTTGATATCGACATAGGCTGAGGTAAATTGGCCAGCTGTTGCGATAAAAAGTTACCGGTAGACTGCAACTGAGCAACCAATATATCCATTGCGGTAAATTGTGCATTCAATCGTGCCTCCAGGGCTTGCATACGTCTGTCCAGCACTTCACGCTTATCGTCAATGCCATCAAGCCGGTTTTGCAGTCCATCACGGCGTGTATCAATAATACCGTCGTCTGCCACATAGCCAGATAATGCCGTGGTAAATGATTGTGCCTTACCGCTGCTTGATGAGAAAAACTGTTTAACATCAGCAAGGTTGCTGGCTATTTTTGCATCTAATACCGCGTCATCAATGGTTAAACTGGCTTTATCTCCTAAAGTGATACCTAACTGCGATAAGTGAGAAAAAGCGCCACCCGTCACAGTTGCAGACAGTGTTTGTCGTAAACTGTTTTGTATGCCTCTTATTACAGAGTCACCATTTAATGGTCCTGCAACACGCGTAGATATATCAAAATTAGATAAGCCTTTCATCACACCGACCAGGGTATTGTAATTGCTGACAAAACTTTCAATATCTTTTTTAATGGCCTGCGTATCAGATGTTATAGATAAGCTTTCAACCACCCCTGGTTGCGCTTTAACCAGATTAAAGGTAATGCCGGAAATAACGTCTGAAAAACTATTGCTGTTACGGGTAACGGTCTGTGTGTCTACTTTAATAACTGCATCAGACGCAGTCTGTAATGTAACCAGGTTAGCTGAATCCAGCCGCGTTAAATCAAAACCATCTAAAGCGTCATTATCCGTTGCTACAACATTGATAGTATTACTTGCGCCCACTTTGTCTGCGCTTAAAATTAATTGTGTTCCTGAATCCACCGAAATGAGTGAAGCTCTGACACCGGGATTATCTAACGCTGCGTTGATTGCGTCACGGATGCCTGTCAGGGTATTATTACTGCTATCAATGATTAACTGAAAGCTGGTAGCACCCAGGGAGATATCCAGTGTGCCGGTGCCAACCACATCGCTACTTGCGCTAAAATCAACGGATCGAAGTTTTTCAGCCTGCGCCAACTGCACCACTTCAATGCTGTAATTACCGGCAACGGCAGTATTGTCGGCTGTTGCAGTGAGTACATCTTCATTACTGGAACTGGCGGTATAAACCTGAAATGCTGTTTCATTTTCCAGTTTGGTGACACTGGTTTGAAAAGCGGACAAGGCACTTTTAAGTGTACCGAATGCTGACAGTTCAGAACCCAGATTGATTTCCTGGGAGTTCAAACGTGCATTTTTAGGTTCTGCTGTTGCTGCCACTAGTTGAGAAACTATTCCACCAATGTCTAAACCTGAACCGATACCGCTTGCGACTATTGCCATTTTTTTTAATTACTAATTACGTGTACGAGTAGTGTTGCCCAGTTCGTATTTCCGTCCTTTGGTTCGTGAACGGTGCATCCCCCGGATCACGTCCGGGGCAGGCTATGCACCACTACTCATTATTAGTATTAGTAACAGTCTCCTATGTTTGGTTTTTTTAGTTACATGTACTTTTGTAATTACTAATTACGTGTACTAATTGCGTGTACTATTTACTAAGCAAAAAACATGCCATTCTGAAAATTCGTAATTAGTAATTACAAAAGTCAGGCAAGCCCCAGGGTTCAAACCTGCGACCTGCCTGACCGACAGCTTTATTTAGCGTAATAATCTACCTTAACAAGCTCAATACATTTTGCGGTATTGAATTTGCCTGCGCTAACATGGCAACACCTGCTTGCTGCAGAATCTGATTCTTGGTTAAATTCGCTGTTTCAGCAGCAAAATCAGCATCAAGAATTCGACCACGTGCCGCACTGATATTTTCTGCGTTAACCGCCAGGTTGTCTACCACGCTTTCAAATCGTGTTTGCATGGCACCAAAGTCTGCGCGAGCGGTATTAACCGCTGTCAGGGCTGCATCCATTGTTGTAATTGCAAGATTGGCACCCGATGTAGTACTAATATCCATGGTTGAAAAACCTGTAACAGTAGCAGCAGTTGTTGTTGCGCCTGTTAAACCAGTGGTGGCAAGGGTTGAAGATGATGTAGCAGTATGTGCAATTGTAAAGTCACCAGATGCCGTCAGGGTAATGGTTGTATTGGTATCGTTTGTTGCATATACGCCAGTTTGATCAGAAATGGCATTAATTGCTTCACGCATACCTGCCGCACGCTCGGTGGCGGAGGTATCGACATCCACTGCACCTAAATTAATGGGACCGCCTGTGGGACCAGTTATCTGCATATCACCTGCCACAATAGCAGTAAAAGCTGTTGCCGCTACCCCAGTAACAGATGCTCTTGTGCTTTCACCTAAAGCCGTAGATTGTGCATTAACAATGCTATTCACCGTAATGGTTTCACCACTGTTGGCGCCGACCTGAAAAGACTGGTTAGTAAAACTGCCATCCAGCAATTTAACGCCATTAAAGTTGGTTTGCGTGGCTACGCGATCAATTTCATTTTTCAGCTGTTGCGCCTCAGCATTCAGTGCAGCACGATCAGAAGAGCTATTGGTGGCATTAGCAGACTGCACTGACAATTCACGAATACGTTGCAACGCACTACTGACACTGTCGAGTGAACCCTCTGCGGTTTGTGATAATGAAATACCATCGTTTGCATTACGCATGGCGACATTCATGCCGCGAATCTGGGTGCTCATTCTTTCTGAAATAGCAAGACCGGCAGCATCGTCTTTGGCACTGTTAATGCGCAAACCGGATGACAGGCGTTGTAAGGATGTAGCAAGGTCGGATGATGAAGCACTTAAGTTACGTTGTGCATTGAGTGAGGCTACATTTGTATTGATTGTTAAGGCCATGATTGTTCTCCTTAGAACTAGCAGATATACGACCAACGTGGTGTATTTACTGCTTCTACACTCCTTAACGACCATTGTTTAAAAAACTTTAATGTGTTTTTGTTTTTTTTCTCTTAACCGATATCTTTTCTCATTAATTGCAGGGTGGGCATGTGCCACTACTGCTAGCGGCAAGAAGAAAAATGGCGTTTTTCCCTATAACAGACTAAAATACTGCTATGTCACAAATAGATATAATAAAAGAAACAATAGCTTACCTAAAATTTTGGCTGGGTGTCATGGTGGTTTCTGATATTACTTTAGTCGGCTGGCTTCTCACAAAAGCTGGCGTGGCATCAGACCTCAAAACATATGGTGCTATACTTGGCATCGCTATTATTACTGTCTCGGCACTCTTTGTTCATAAACGCATTGAGTACTTAATTTCAACGTTAAAGGAACTGTAACAATGGATATTTTATCTACTTTAGTTTTGCTTATTGTTGTTAGTGTCTTTGCGTTTATCGCATACGATGCAACCCATCAAAAATAAGCAACAAAACCACTAACAAGGCGCTCGTTCGAACACACTATGCTTGACTTGCGCTCCGTATGTGCCGCACAGCTTGGTCGTTGGGGTTCGACCCTCACCCCAACCTACGAACTGCACATCGATAATGACTTAGCGCAATGTCAAGATTTCCGGCCTGAAAATTTAATCTTGCCAGTTCACGATGTGCGTCATTGTTATTTTCATCAATATCTAAAATGCCAATGTATTGCAACATGGCATCATCATAACGAGACATCCGCTTATAAACCCGGGCGAGATTTTGGTTTACTATTAAATGCTGTGGGTCTATTTCACTGGCGGCATTTAATAACTCTTTTGCTACCGTTAACATGCCTACTTGCATGGCAATAACAGCTAAAGCATTGAGTGCCAAAATGTTTTCCGGCTGCTGTTGCAGAACTTCCTGATATAAATAATTTGCCTGTTGTAACTGATTTTGCTCAAAATAATGCAACGCTTTCGCCATTAATTTAGCAACCCTGTTGTTCTGTGCTTGTTTATTTTGATGCGCGTCACGGTTTTTTTCTGATTTTTTGTGTGCATTTTTCATCATTTCATCCTGCGCTGTCATTTTAGTACAGCCTGTTTCTGCTCTCGTTCCCACGCTCCTGCGTGGTAACGCATACCACCCTTAAGGAATATGTATAAAAACAATAAGCATCATGGCTGAGTAGTTACAGGTAATTAAATAACGACAACCCCTGAATTTTTACAAAACTTTGCTGTGATGCCTGCAGTGCTAATAACTGTTGCTCAAATCGGCTGATGGCTTCTGCATAATCAAGATCTTCCAGGTTAGAGCGGTTTTCCTGCAATAAAAGTGTGAAGCTGTCATTGGCACTTCTTTGCGCCTCTATCGAATTCATGCGTGCGCCGATGGTTGCTCGTGTGTTCATCACCACATCCAGCGCTGAGTCCAGTCGTGTTAATGTTGTCGCTGAAGGATTATTTGCTTCCAGGTCACTGACAAAATCATTAAGCACGGCAAACATGCTGCTGTTGCCACTGGCACCATCATCAACGCGCATAAATATATCTTCCCCTGAATCACCAACAACAACCTGTCTGCTGGCACCAATCTGTAAACTGCGCTGCCCCTGATCACCTGCATAAACAAAGTTGCCGCCACCGCTGTCACTAAAGGGTTCGGTACTGGTTTTAAAGCCGGAAAACAGATATTCGCCATTTGCATCCTGACTGTTTGCCAGTTGCATTAGTGCTTGTAAATTTTCCCGTACTTCTGCCGCAATCGCCTGTCGGTCGCCCGCATTGAGGGTATCGTTATTTGCACGCACGGAAAGTTCTCTGGTGCGCTGTAACAAATTGCCCACTTCTGTTAAAACGCTTTCTGAAATTGCCAACCGGGTTTCGGCAAAATCAGCATTACGTTGAAACTGGCTGGTGGTTTCTATCACCTGGTTAAGATCCAGTAAACGAGTCGCCGCTGCCGGGTCATCACTTGGGCTTAATATGCGTTGCCCGGTTGCCAGTTGTTGTTGTGTTTTTGCCAACTCAGTTTGCTTGCTTAGCATAGTGGTAACAGCCTGCTGAAACATTTGTGCGGTGGATATTTGCATCTCTTTTTAATTACTAATTACAAATTACGAGCAGTGGTGCATGGATGCACCGTTAACGGACCAAAGGACGGAATTACTAGAAAAATCTCGTCACCTGGTTCGTGTTTTATAATTAGTGTTTATCCTCTGTGTTTTGTGTTTTGGTGTTATCTTTTTAATTAGTAATTAGTAATTTGTAATTATAAATCACCGTCTGGTTACGCTAAGTATGGTATCAAACAATAAGTTGGCGACTGAAATCACTTGCGCGGCAGCCTGATATGCCTGTTGAAAACGAATAAGGTTGGCGGCTTCTTCATCCAGGTTTACGCCTGAAACTGAGGCACGAGCCGACACAGCCTGATCCAGCACCCGGTTTTGCGCCAGCGCATTGAGTTCTGCCTGTTTTGTTGCGGTGCCGACATCGGCTACCAGTGAACGGTAGCTGTCATTTATGCTGGCTGTGCCATTTGCCATGAGTTTGTTATTGGCAAGGGCAGACAGCAGTAGAGCATTTCGGTTATCGCCGACGCCGCCGGTATTGTATTCGGTGCTAAAGGTGTCACCCGCAGCAGGAGTACCGCTTAACTGGATGCGATAACCGTGATCGATGCCACCCGGTGTGGGGAAAACTTCGCCACCTGTTGCCGGGTTATAAGCAATACCCGCTTCAAGTAATACTGGTGTTGCTGGATTCGTGTTATCGTAAACATCAAAACTGTTGCCGGCGGTAAAACGTAGTAGTACTGGTGGTGATAACTGACCCGCAGTCTGAAAGGCTGCATTATCAATATCACTCACCACGGCGGCTGAAATTTCTCCACTACCGGTATTCGCGTTTGCAGCTAAACTTCTTAATGGCGCAGCGGCTGCAATTTGACGATTGTTTGCCAGTAGCATGTCCATCTCTGCTCCGCCACTTCGTGTCGGACGAATAAGATAGGTATCGCCATTTGCCGGTGGTGCCGAAATCTCAAAACGCAAACCATCTGCTATAAATGGATCACCCGCAGTACCTGTGCCGGTCATTGTTACTTGCTGATTGGTATCATTTCGGGTTAATTGCCATGCCCCTGCTTTAAAGCGCATGGTGTAATCATTATTGGTCAGTTGTGATATATCATCAAATGCAACGCTAACATTTCCCGTTGTACCAGCTAATGTAAGCGCCTTTGGCGTTGCCACATTAAAAAAGTCCTTACCCAGTACGCCATCAAGATCCATGCCCTGGTTTTGCTGTTGGTTTACAAAGTGACCCAGGCTAATTGCGGTTAAACCTAAACTGTTCGCTGCCGGATCTAACATGCGGTCACGAAAGCTCATTACCCCGCCAAGTTGACCACCGGTGAGTTGATCGGTAATGGGTACCAGTACGCCACCATTGCCTCTTATCGCTATACCCAGTCGATGGGGATCACCTGCTTCAACAACAACTTCAAGTGTGGTGGCTTTATTCCCCACCACTAACATCTGCCCGCTACCCGCCATGACATTAAGCGAGCCATTATCCTGTTGCACAACGGTGACTGATACCCGCTCGGATAAATCGCGAATTAACATTTCACGTTGATCAAGTAAATCATTTGCTGGCAGACCACCTGATCGACCCTGTGCCAGAACGATTGATTCATTAATATTTGCAATGGCAGTACTTAAACGGTTTATTTCACTGACACTGCTTCTAATATCACTATTAACCTGACCTCGCACACTGTCTAGCCAGTTCGACAACTGATTAAACTGGCCTGCCATCTGTTGGGCTTCACTCAACAATACCTGACGTGCTGCGCTGTCTGCCGGTGTATTGGCAACATCCTGTGCGGCATTAAAAAACCGTTGCATTGAGTTTGCTATGCCAGTTTCCGAGTCTGCCAGGACATTGTCTAACTGTGATGCCAGGGTATGGAAGGTGTTAAATTCAGCCGCAGAAGAGGTGCTATTACGAACGCTCAAGTCGACAAATGCATTAAATGAACGGCTAATACTCGCTGTTTGTACACCCCTGCCAACAACAGCATTACCCGTAATCTGTGCTGAACGGGTAGTCAGCTCAACCGTTTGGCGACTGTAACCATCGGTATTCACATTGGCGATGTTATGCCCGATGGTATTTAGTGATTGCTGAAATGCCTGTAAACCAGAGCTACCAATTCCTAATAAACTAGCCATCGTATTTACTCCTGCCCGCTATTCTGTTCATGTGAGTTTGATGACTGAATTGACGATGTGGATCGTTCAATCTGCTGACGAATTAATGTTAAATCGGTTGCTTCTGTCAATCCTGTATCAAAGGTATCAAAGGGGTCGGAGTCACTGATTTTACTGCGTTCAGACGCGGCTGAATCCATTGCTCCGACCCCGTTGACAGGGTTGCCGGATAGTTGCTGTTGCAGCATTTTTGCAATGCCGATGCCGTCACCATTATTTGAAAGATCCAAAGCAATCTGTTTATCAAACATTTCCTGATAAAACTTTGTCTGGTCAGACTCTGCAGATTCACCGAGACTGCTTGCATCGCGCATTGATTTAAGCATCATTTGCAAAAACAGGGATTCAAACTGTTTGGCAACTTCTTTGCTTACTTCAGATTTGCCTGCTTCATCTGATTGCGCTGCGGCTTTTGCTCGCAATTTTGCCAGACCGCTAAAGTCGGTATATAAACCGGCATCTGAAACATTGTGCATTGAGTTCATATCAAATCACCAGTCATATCACTAACAGCTCGGCACGTAATGCACCAGCCATTTTTAATGCTTCTAGTATGGCAACCAGATCACCCGGCGCGGCACCTACCTGATTAACTGCACGTACGATGTCGTTTAAATCGACACCGGGATCAAACATAAACATACGGTTATCTTCAACGGAAACTCCTATTTGTGAATCTGCAATCACTTCTGTGGTACCACCGGGTGAGAAAGCATTTGGTTGACTAACACCCGCACCTTCCTGAATAGTCACCACCAGATTGCCATGTGAAACTGCTGCTGCTGATACCCGCACTGCACTACTGATTACTACAGTACCTGTTCTTGCGTTAATGATGACACGTGCTGCTGATTCACCCGGCTGTACGTTGATATTCTCAAGCATGGAGATAAATGCAATTTTCCCGGTTTGATTTTCCGGTGCCATGACTTCTACAGATATAGGGTCTACCGCTTTAGCTGTACCTGCACCAAAAGTATTATTAATGGCAGCGGACATTCTGCTGGCAGTGGTAAAGTCAGCAGAATAAAGATTAAGTACCAGCTTGTTAGTGTGACCTAATGAATTATTAATGGTACGTTCAACAATGGCACCTTTAGGCAACCGCCCGACACTGGGGACATTAATGGTTATCTTAGAGCCATCTGAACCTTCTACACCTAAACCTCCAACCAGCAAGCTTCCCTGTGCTACGGCATAGACTTTTCCATCCGCGCCTTTTAGGGGTGACATTAACAAAGTACCACCGCGCAAACTTTTGGCATTACCAACCGATGAGGCAGTGACATCGATTCTTTGCCCCTTTTTGATAAACGGCGGCAGTGTTGCATGTAACATAACGGCGGCAACATTTTTTGGCTGTGGTTTTACGCCCGGCGGTATAACAATGCCTAATTGCGACAGCATATTTTTAAGGCTTTGTGCGGTATAGCTAACCTGACCCACTTTGTCACCGCTACCATCAAGCCCCACTACCAGACCATAACCGATTAGCTGGTTGTCACGCATGCCCTGCACCATGGCTATGTCTTTGATGCGTTCTGCGTGGACTGTTGATAATGGTGCAAGCAGAATAATAAGCAGACAAATTAATTTAAAGGGGCTTTCCTGCATTCTTTTATATATTATTGCTTTCATTAGAACGGCATCCACTCACTATTAAAGAATTTTGTTAACCAGCCCTGTTTATTTGCATTAGCAAGAGAACCTTCGCCACTGTATTGTATTTCTGCATTGGCAATGCGTTCTGATGAAATGGTATTCTCAGGACTAATATCACTGGGGCGAACAATGCCACGCAAGCGTATATATTCTTCTCCCTGATTAATATGTATCCATTTTTCACCCTGCACCACTAAATTTCCGTTTACCAGTACTTCAACTACAGTAACGGTAATGCTGCCGGTGAGAGAATTGCTTTGGTTGCTTTCACCCTCACCAGCAAAATCATAGGCAGAGGAAAGATTAGTTGTTACCACTTCACGACCATCTCTTGTCACAGGTCTTCCTAAAAAGGCTGCTGCTGAAAGTTCTATATCTGTAGACTTTTTAGTGTCTGTATCTGATTTTTTCTTTGCATCTGTTTTTACTTCCAGGTTAACCGTTAACATATCACCCACACGTCGTGGTTTTATGTCTTCCATTAACAGCCAGGCTGAAGCGGTTTGATAGATAGAATCACTATGTTGTATTGGCCCTGTTTGAATAACAGGTTTTACCGGAGCATATTCAACATCGCCACGTTTTGGCGATGCACAACCGCTGAGCACTATCAGGGATGTTGATACTATGGATGCAATTAAAAATCCGGAATGTGTCATAATTAATTACGAATTACTAATTACGAATTACGAATGAAAAAACGGCGTTGTCTGGTTCGTATTTCATTATTAGCAATCGAATCCTGTGTTTGGTTTTTAAACTCCATCCTTTGGTTCATAAACGGTGTATCCATGCACCACTGCTTGTAATTAGTAATTAGTAATTAGTAATTAGTAATTAGTAATTAGTAATTAGTAATTATCTAAACTACATGTTGTTTGTTGCATACTGCAACATTTGATCAGCCGTTGAAATCGCTTTTGAATTCATTTCATAAGCCCGTTGGGTTTCAATCATCTTCACCAGTTCTTCTACCGTGTTAACGTTTGAACCTTCCAGTGCAGATTGAATCAGTGTACCTAAACCGGTTAAACCCGGCGTACCGGTTTGTGGTGAACCACTTGCGCCTGATTCAATAAACAGATTATTGCCTACTGCCTGCAGGCCGGATGGATTGACAAAATCAGCAAGTTGAATACTACCTATTTCGGTTGGCGCAGTTGCTCCCTGCGAAACCACAGAAACGATTCCATCAGAGCTAATTGAAACGGTTAAAGCATCATCAGGAATGGTGATACTCGGTTCCAGGCTATAACCCATTGAGGTAACCAGTTGTCCTGACGCGTCTTTTTGTAAGGTGCCATCACGGGTGTAAGCGGTAGCACCATCTGGCATCAGTATTTGTAAAAAACCTCGTCCCTGAATGGCTACATCCAGTGAGTTTCCTGTTTGTATAATCGTTCCCTGGGTAAACAGTTTTTCAGTTGCTACTGTTCTTACGCCGGTGCCGATATTTAAACCCGATGGCATCATGGTATCTTCCGAAGACATGGCACCAACCTGCACCACATTTTGATATATCAAATCGGCAAATACGGCACGGTCACGTTTAAAACCTGTGGTGCTGGCATTGGCAAGATTATTTGAAATCGTTGCCATTTTTGTCTGCTGGGCTTCAAGGCCTGTTTTGGCAATCCATAAAGCTGAACTCATTATGCCCTCCGGGCTTGTTAATTACTAATTACAAATTACTAATTACGAAACAACAATCACACATTAGTAATTAATTTTTTTGTTTTATTGATTTTTGGATACTGGTTATTATCTTTAATAGTTCTTCACAATCATTTAACAGTGATTCTTTTTGTGCATCTTTAATAAAATTGCTATCTGATAATAATCTTATCCAGTAATGCGTTTCTCTTGCCTCTTTGTATGCAATACTTATTTTTGACAGAAAATCTTTATCCGACTGACCACCTATCGCTTCCTCTATATTTGCACCAATAGATGTACCACTGCGTAAAATCTGTTTACTAAGCATATACTCCTTGTGTTTGTCTTTAAGATAAAGGTATAACTTGATTATCCGCAATGCAAATGCATAACTTTTTATCTGTATGACGTTATCCGTTTTCATTAGTAATCCGTAATTAGTAATTAGTAATTAAATGAATCAGCTCATTTTCATAATGGATGCAGCTGCCTGGTCATTTTTTACTGCAGTGCTCATTAATTTGATATAGGTTTCATACTGGCGTGCCAGCTCAATCATTTTCACCATAGCGCCCACGGTATTAACATTGCTTGATTCCAGTGCGCCGGAAACCACCGTGACACTGGCATCAGCCTCTGCACGTTTGCCACTTCGCATGTGCATCAAACCATCCGCACCTTTTTCTAATTGTTCATTTGCCGGGTTAACCATTTTTATACGATCAACAATAGCCAGGGTATTAACCGGTTGTCCTAATGGCTGAATGGTTATAGTGCCATCCGCTCCTATTTCTAACTTGGCATGTGGCGGTACAGTAATAGGGCCACCATTTCCCAGTACAATATTGCCGGCACCATTGGTTAGCCTGCCAAGGCTGTCCAGTCGTAAATCACCTGCTCTGGTATAAGCTTCACTGCCATCGGCTGCCTGTACAGCAAACCAGCCCTGACCGTTTATTGCCATATCCAGTTCACGCCCGGTACTAATAACGTTGCCCTGTGAGAAATCGACACCCGCATCTTGTGCGGTGGCATAAACACGACTGGCATGGCCAGGACCAAATACCTGCTGACTTAAGCTGGTTTGAAAGTCCGCCCTGAATCCAGTGGTACTTGCATTCGCCAGATTATTTGTATTAATTGCCTGAGCGTGCATCGTTTCCTTAGCACCGCTCATGGCAATAAAAAGCATGCGATCCATAATATTGTCTCGTTTATTGTCCTGTTGCCTTATCTATATATTCAATTAATTATCGAAGATTAATAATGCTCTGGGTTATCGTATCTTGTGCCTGAATAGTTTGCGCATTTGCCTGGAAATTACGTTGTGCAACAATCATGTTGACCAGTTCAGCCGTTAAATCAACATTGGATTCTTCTAGTGCGCTAGCCTGAATCAAACCAAGACCTGCGGTACCGGCTTCACTGACAACAGGTGAGCCTGAGGTAAATGTTTCTATCCAGGAGCTATCACCTGTTGGTTTCAAACCCTGTGTATTGGCGAAATTTACCAGCACTACCTGAGCCACTGTTTGTGATTGGCCGTTACTGTATCTGGCAAAAACAATGCCTGATTTATCAACATCGACACCTAACAGCTGCCCAGCAGTATAGCCGTCCTGTTGCAGGCTGGTGACGGCAAAATCACTGCCGAACTGTGTACTACTGGATAAATCAATGGTAAAAGCCTGATTAGGCGCAGCACCACCGCCAGGGTTGAAAGTAATGGGTATGTTTGCGGGTGTATTATATGAACCATCAGTATTGAAAGTAACAGGCGTGGTATCTTCTAACACGCCTCCAATCATGGTTCTGACATTCCACTCATTGGCATTAGTAGCAGGGTCAAGCTTGCTGAAATACATTGTCATGATGTGGTCATTGCCCAGACTGTCGTAGATGGTTGTTGTGGTTGAAGAGTTATAACCAGTGGTATCCGGAATGCCTGCATTTAATACCCAGCTGCTATCTGTTTCCAGCTCACGCGCATCAAAGTTAATACCACTTGATACGGAGGCAGTTGGGCTGGCATTAATGTAAGCATTGCTTAATTGCAAAGGTGCGACAACACCAGTGATTGTACCGTTGTTGTCTGCCTGTCTTGCCAGCAAAGAAAAACCGGAGTTGTTCACAACATTGCCAACTGCGTCAATTTTGAAATTTCCTGAGCGGCTATACACCGTGTTACCATCACCTTCCAGTTGAAAAAAACCTGCGCCACTAATAGCCAGGTCAAGGGGGTTACTGGTAAATTTTATGTTACCCTGAGAAAATTGCTGGGCGGTGGCATCTAGACGCACGCCCTGACCAATTGATGTAAAAATATCAGAAAATTCTGCACGTGAAGATTTAAACCCTGTAGTAGCAGAGTTAGCAATGTTGTTGCCTATAATTCCAAGGTCGCTAGCTGCTGCTTTAATTCCACTTAATGCTGTGTTAAATGACATTATGTTCTCCTGTTACTTATTTATTAGGTTGCTTAGTCTGTATAGTCTGTTAGGGGATGCGCTGTGTTTTCCTCTATTTAGCTAAACACCTACAGACTATTCGCTTGATTAATTATTTAATTTGTTGTATTTCGTCAAGCGTTACTGCTTGACCGTTTGCAAGATTTAGTAAAGCACCCACCTGCTCACCATTAATACTCTGGTTTAAACTAATGCTGTCGATGCGTGTTTCCAGTGATACTTCTATTGCCTGTTGATCACCATCTATTAATGCTTCTGCGGTAATCAGATAATGCCCTTCTGGCAACACATTGCCTGCATCACCAAATCCATTCCATTTAAACTGAACCACACCGGAATTGTTTCCACCCAGGTTAGCACCCAGGGGCAAGGTTTTAACCAGCTCACCCTGGGTGTTATATATGTTTATATTTACCTCACTGGCATGACGCTCCAGATTCAACTGTCCGCTAATGGTACCGCCTGAAGTTAGTAAACCCTGACCACCAGGTAATAACACTAATTTACCAACCAGACCTGCAGCTTGTAATGACTGGTCAGACGTCAATTTTGTTGCTAGTGAATCAAAAGATTTTTGTAATTCATTGATGCCATTAACCATAGATGATTGTGTCAGTTGGCTCATAAATTCACCTGGGTCCATTGGCTTGGTTGGGTCCTGATGTTTTACCTGTGCTACCAGCAGTTCAATAAAATCTGACTGGGTTAATTCATCATTCGGCTTATTTGTCGTCGCACTATTGGCTGCCGTCGAATTTATTGATGAAAAATTGTTTTCAATCGTTAATGCTGACATGCTTAACGTCCCATGCTTAATGTTTTAAGTAACAACTGTTTTGAGGTATTAAATACTTCCACATTATTTTGATACGCACGTGAAGCCGCCATCATGTTTGCCATTTCTTCAATAGCATTGACGCTTGATTTAAAAATATAACCTTCTTTATTTGCCATAGGATGATCGGGTTGAAATTCCTTTCTGGCAGCCGCGTTGCTTTCGACAATGCCGGCAATGCGCACACTCGCCGGTTGACCTTGCACCATACCAAATTGCGATGCACTACTATCTCCAGCGTTACTGAGCGCACTCATAACAGCTGAAAAAACCGGTTGCCGGGAACGATAGACACCTGCTTCAGTACTGCTAACAACATCTGCATTGGCAAGATTGCTGGCAACGGTATTAAGCCGTACCGACTGTGCACTCATAGCAGAACCGGAAATATCGAATATATTATAAAGACCCATATTAACTCTCCTTCTTATTCGCCTTTGAGTGCGGCAAGCATGCCTTTAAACTTGCCACTAAGAAATTCAAGACTTGCCTGATAACGTATGGCATTTTCAGCAAAGGCAGCTTTTTCAACCTGGCCATCAACTGTGTTACCATCAAGCGAAGATTGATTCGGTACACGATAAAGCGTTTCTGCATTTATCGAATTTGTATTTATCTGTATATGTCTGGCGTTTGTTGTGCTTAAAGATCCAGCATGCTGCGCTTGTCGACGACTATCGACTGATGCTTGCAGTGCAGCTTTAAAATCAATATCAATTGCCTTGTATCCAGGTGTGTCCGCATTGGCAATATTAGATGCCAGCATCTCGCTGCGAGCTGTTCTTACTAACAAAGCCTGCTGGTGAATACCCAGGGCAGAATCGAATGATATTGACATGTTGTACTCCAACGCACATAAAAAATTATACTTAATATTTACAAAGCAATCGTTATGCCAACTCTAAAGAAAAAATATTAAAGAATACCGCCAGGCTGCCGAAACCCTTATATATAAGACGATACGGTAAGATATAAAAAATAATGATGTGTGTTTTAATTAAAAAAAGTAAATAGGAACGACAGAAAAATGAATGTAAAGCGGCAAGTTTTTTCCACCTGATGGCAAAAAATTGACGTTTGGAAGATTTTTTGTGGCTTGCGTTCCCACATAGAGCATGTGAACGAGGGTTAAAAAGTGTACCTCAGTTGGTAGGGTGGATAAGTGAAACGCATCCACCTTTGGTAGGTATATTGGTGGATGCGTTTCACTTATCCACCCTACATACTGCACTTTTTGTTATATCTAATTAGTAATTAATCCTAAGCCGCTTTTGAAGTTCTATTGGTCGTTCGCTGAATAATAGGCAATATTTCTTTTATTAACTCATCAGCACTAAATTTGGGAATAAAACGATCAGCACCTACTTTTTTCACCATGGTTTCATTAAACACACCACTTAATGAAGAATGCAATAACACGTACAGGTCTTTTAAACGAGGATCGCGCCTGATTTCAGAAGTCAGGGTATAACCGTCCATCTCAGGCATTTCAATATCCGAGATCACTAAAGCAATGCGCTGCGTAACTGGTATTTCCTGATCTGCCCATACTTTCAATTGCTCCAGTGCTGATTTGCCATCGTTTAATGTTGTGCATTCGATACCTATCTGACCTAATGCTTTGCTTATTTGGCTTCGTGCCACTTTTGAATCATCAACCACTAGCACATGGCGTAACTGATCTTCTTCAATGTGTACAGCTTCTGCTATAGAATTGGAAACCATTTCCGGCTCGCCCATCACTTCTGTTAAAACATGCTCAACATCAATTAGCTGAACCAGTTCACCATTTACGTTTGTCACTGCATTAATATAACTGTCAATATCTGTACCTTCCGGAGGCAACCGAATATCCTGCCATTTTAAATTGACGATGCGCTCGACAGATTCCACCATAAAACCCTGAACACTACGATTAAATTCGGTAATAATCACGTAACTTGTCGCATCACTCTTTATTGCCGGACCTTTTATCGCTAAACCAAGATCAATAACAGACAGTGTCCGATTCCGAACATTTGAAACGCCTCGAACAACAGCATGCGCAGAATGCACGATGGTTAATTTCGGGCAACGAATAACTTCACGTACTTTAAAAACATTAATGCCATACAATGCGCCATCTTCCAGACGGAACATGAGTAATTCCAGGCGATTCTTGCCAACAAGTTGTGTGCGCTGGTTAATGCCATCGAGTATGTTGTTCATGTTGTTCACTCATCTATTGTGTATTGCATAGCTACCTTATCGACAGAGAACGTAATTTCTTGATGGTTTTTTGATGTTTTTGTAACAATTTAATGAGTGGTAAAATGTTGGGGTTTGAAAACTCACCCCAATGGGCTTCATAATATTCTAATTTTTTTTGTAACTTTTAATGAGTACTAAAAGTTGGGGTTTGACCCTCATCCCGACCTATGAACTGAGTAGTCATATTATTTTAATCAAACATGCACTAAAGATCGTTTATTAGCGATTGACTTTGTTTGCCCCGCATTATTATATAACTCGGAAGCAGCCGATGTAGCCGGTGCTATACCGCGTAATATATCCAGTGCATGGCGTGACTGTCTGGAAACCAGTTCTATGATACTACCGTTAAGGCGATTTTTATCACGACACTTTTCGGCTACATTTACCAGCTCATCCCATAACTCGGTGAGTTGTCTGCTGTTAGCGAATATGTCATCATTAAATTGATAACATACTTTTTGCTTAGTATTATTGCTATCGAAATCCGGATTAATGATAGCGAATGAAGCGAGTAATTCTTCTCGCCGTTTGCTAGCTATTTCAAGCTGTTTTATCTTTTCCTGCTTGTCTTGCACAATCTCTTCAAGAGTTGCACATTGAGGCTCAGCTAGCGCTTCGTATTCCATGTCTAATGCTTTCAAAAGGAGATGTGCGCAATCAACTTCCATTTGAAGTATCTGTTTTATTTCCTGATGCTGATTATCTGACGAAGATATCATGTATCACCCTTGCAAGTGTTGGCTTCTAGGATTTCAAGATGCTTTCAAACTGCATCATTTTATCTGCTATTTTCTTAGGATCAACTTCATAAGAACCATTATTAATAGCTTGCTTAACCTCTTCAACACGCTGCGTATCGACGACTGGTTTAGCATCACTCGCATTGCCTATTTTTCCGAGCTGAGCAGCATTATCAGAAATACTGACCGTATCGGCGGTTGATGATTTACCTGTTTCAGTATTTGCAGGTTGCTGTTGAATTTGTTGTTTTACCTGGCTTTCGTCTGGTGGACTATGCACCCTGGCAGCTGTTATCCCATTGATATCTATAGACATAAATCTCTCCTCAATAATAATAATTTCTTCGTCACGTACTATAACGGCAGCAAATTTAAAAACTTTAATCGTATTTGATTTTTTTAAATTTCGACTTTCACTTCACCTGATGGTGTTACTACACCTTCCAGTTTTTTCCCGGATTTTATATTCTTCACTTTTATGCGTTCGCCAACAGCACCATTGGCTAATGCTTTACCTTTCATACGTACCACCATTCGTCCTGAGCGTGCCACAATGCTTACTTGCTGTCCACGACTAATAAGCTGTGGATTTTTTAGCATTGCTGGCGTTAATACTGCCCCTGCTAAAATCCGCCTTTTTAGTTTCTTTCCTGTTCCATCTTTTAACGCCTCAAAAAATCCATAGTGCAGTTTAGCTACATCCGTTTTTTTCAACTTAATATCTGATGCTGTTAATACTGCTCCTTTTTGCAGTTGACGTGAGGCGACCAGTACTTTCTTAAAAATACTGATCGTTACCGGCACATTTAACGACCAGGGATTAGCACCATTACATTTAACACCAATCGTTGTTTTTCCTATATCGCGGCTGCCCTTAGGCAAAAATGCCCGCAGAGATTTATTGCAGCGTTTAAGTTTCAACCTTGAATCCAACTTACCCACTTTAACTATTGCCTGTAGCGATTGCTGCGATATCACCTGGCTGCGAACAAAAGTATCTGCTACCTGGTAAATACTTTTATGACTCTGATAGCTTGCTGCCACAGCAGTTGACATGCCTATGCACGACCATATACACAGACATATATAGGCAACAAATTTATTTGTTTGATATCGTTTAGCCATTACAATAATATTAACTCTTTATTATCCAGCCACCTGGCAAACCAAATTCGTGACCTGCTCTGCGGATAAATAATTTTGCATCAGCTATACTGACAAAACCATCAACAATTAATCGGTATATACGTTTCCCGTTGACGTTTACTTGCTGAACCAATGGTGACAAACCAGCCTCATAAAGTGGCTCTAATGCTTTGTCTGCCTGATTTTTATCTGTAAAAGAGGCAAGGTTTGCCACCCATCCGGTTGTGCTAATTTTTTCTGCGGCAGTAATCTGGCCATTTATATCTGGACTTTTATAAACTCCCTTGTTTTCACTTAGAGTTTTTAACTTATCTTTTGCAATTTTTAGCTCATTTTTTAACGCCAGTATTTCATCATTCATGATGCCGGCATTATCATTAACAACTGGCTGTAGAGTTTCATTTGTAGCCAGATTATCTACAGTCAAATCACCTGGTTTCAGTTCTGATTCCGTACTGGCTTTAATAATTTCGAGATCCTTTCTTACTTCTTTTAATGTATTTTTGATACTTCTAAATTTGGGTGTTAACTCACTACTATAATAATCAACAGTATCCAGCACTTCTTCATCGAGCGAGTTTAGTGAGACCTCCAGTTGATTTGTTCGCGCATCAATCCTGAACAGAAAAAACACTATTATCACAGCGGCAAATGAAATAAGTGAAGGTTGAACCCATGCAGAATTTTTTTTATTTATCGCCATTGCCGCTACAGGTTTACCGCGACCTTTCTTCAATACTGCTGACAGGTCAGGCTGTTTTTTTTCACTGTGTAACGACTCGCTTGCCTGCCCGCCTGATATATTGTCACTTTTTTCTGATCTTAAATTAATTAAATTATCTTGCCTTTGTGATGTGGCTGATAAGTGGGCATGCGAATCAGTATGCGGGTTGCTATAAGCGGGACCATCATCCTGTATTTGAGACAATACATTGCTTATATTTCTATTGCCTGCCGCTGTATTTTGATTCGTTATATTTTGGTTAAACACAGCCGATATGTCAGAATGATTTGTTTGTTGATTAATCATTTTTTTCTACCCCGTTAATTCATCACGTTGTTCTAACCGAATAGCTTCCTGGTGACGTAAAGCATTGTGCAATGGCAAGGTCAAGCCTGCCAGCATGGTTTCAATAATTTCCAGCTCATGATTTAAAAGTTTTCTATCACGTGTAACACGTATTACACCCAGTGACAGCCCTTCATGTTTCAGCGTATATTCACAATGATGTCTGCCAGCAGAACCATTTACCAGGAAACTCTGGGTTTCTTTATTTTCGTACTCAATACTATCGCACGGTACCATTGATCTAAGCTCATTGATAAAAGTATTGAACAATTGATTGAAGTCGAGATTTTCATGTAAGCGGCTAAAAAATTTATTATCATGCAAAAGTCCTGACACCAGGCATCCGCTATTTTGTTGTTCCTGTTGTTCCTGTTGTTCCTGCACCAGACTCGCATTGTGTAGTCTTATGTTTGCTTCAGCCATGTTGCTTGCCTCTGTTATATTTATTTACCAATATACATAAGCAACAACCATGCCAAACAAAAATTTATAATAATAACAAATACTTAAATATGATTTAATTGCATCGGCAAAATATTGTCACCGCATGCGTAACTTGCTATTGGTGAATTATGGAATAAATGACAGATTTTTGACGAGGAAAACAGGTGCTTCACAAGAATACAAAATAGCTGTTAGCGTTGTAATAAATGCAACTTTTTATGCATTACCGCATAATAAACCACTGGTATCACCAACAGTGTCAAAATAGTGGAAACCAGCAAGCCAAAGATTAGAGATATCGCCAGACCAGAAAATATCGGGTCATCAATAATAAAAAAGCCACCAACCATTGCCGCAAGACCGGTTAATACAATAGGCTTTGCACGCACCGAAGCGGAGTTGATGACGGCCTCCTTGAACGCCATGCCTTCCCTCACCTGCTGATTAATAAAGTCCACTAACAAAATAGAATTTCGTACAATGATGCCGGCAAGTGCGATCATGCCGATCATTGAGGTTGCGGTAAACTGTGCACCAAGCATTGCATGACCAGGCAAGATACCGATAATGGTCAATGGTATCGGCGCCATGATAACCAGTGGCACTTTATAAGAGTGAAATTGTGCGACCACCAGCAGATAAATCAACAGTAGACCGACTGCATAGGCAGCACCCATATCACGGAATGTTTCATAGGTTACCTGCCATTCACCATCCCATTTCAGGCTGTATTCGTAGGGGTTTTCTGGCTGTGTTGTATACCATTGTTTAATCCAGTCCTGTTCATTTAATGTAGCTGCAATGTCAAACATACCATAAAGCGGGCTGTCCACATCGCCGGCTATATCGGCAGTAACATAAACCACGGGTAGCAGGTTTTTATGGTAAATGTGCTGTTCACGTTCACCCTGCTGGATATTAACCAGTTCGGTTAATGGTACCAGCTTGCCATTCACAGAACGTACCTGCAGTGCCAGCACCTGTTCGAGATCAGCCTTGTCTGCATCGGCATATTCAACACGAACGGGCACGGCATATTTAAGGTTTGCACCATGCAGATAGGTTACATCCCAGCCATTTAAAACCGTTGCCAGTGCCTCGCCGATTATCTGCTGCGATACCCCAAGTCTTGCTGCTCGTTGCCTGTCGATGACAATGGTCAACTTTTCAGCCGGATAACCCACGCTATCATCAATATCAACGATATTGTTTGTGGCTTCAAATACGCCGCGTAATTGTTTTGCCTGTTGTATTTGCCCCTCATAGTCCAGCCCGTACACTTCAGCAACGATGGGGGACATAACCGGAGGTCCCGGCGGTATCTCGACAATCTTTGCATTGCCATTGTATTTTCGAGCAATATTTTGTAATGGTTCGCGAACTGCCATGGCAATCTCATGGCTCTTACGCTGGCGCAGGTCTTTAGCCACCAGATTGACCTGTATATCACCAAGGTTGGCACCTTCTCGCAAATAATACTGCCGAACCAGCCCATTAAAACTGATGGGCGCGGCAGTGCCTGCATAAACCTGGTAATCGGTCACTTCCTCAAGATTGCCAATGGTTAAACCCATCTCATGTAATACACGACTGGTTTGTTCAAGACTTGTTCCTTCGGGCATATCCAGCACGACCTGAAACTCTGTTTTATTGTCTGACGGCAACATTTTTAGTACCACGGCCTTTACCACAACCAGTGAAATGGAAGCCAAAATCAGCGTGATTATCGAAGCCAGTAATAACCAACGATTACGCCTGCCTTTTTTTTCATCGAGAAAAGGACTCATAATCCGATTAAAAAGTCGTTCCGTTTTTGTTTCTTTTGGCAATTGATTTTCTACCACTACAGGGGCATGGTGGCGAACATTGCGCAGCATGATATTACTCAGCCAGGGGGTAAAAACAAAGGCAATAACCAGTGATGCCAGCATCCCCATGCTGGCATTAATGGGAATGGGACTCATGTAAGGCCCCATTAAACCGGAGACAAATGCCATTGGTAGTAACGCGGCAATAACGGTAAAGGTGGCCAGTATCGTCGGGCTACCGACTTCATCGACTGCAACCGGAATTAAATCCACCAGCTTCTGCTTGCCTAATGCCATATGTCGGTGGATATTTTCCACCACTACAATTGCATCATCGACCAGAATACCAATGGAGAAAATCAGGGCAAATAAAGAAACCCGGTTCAGCGTAAAACCATAAGCCCAGGAGGCGAACAGGGTAACCAATAAAGTAACAGCGACTGCGGCACCAACAATAATGCCTTCACGCCAGCCTAGCGCCCATACCACAAGCAATATTACCGACAGGGTGACAAAAATTAATTTCTGCATCAACGCTTCAGATTTAGCCTGTGCTGAGACACCATAATTTCGTGTAATGGTAACTTCAACGTTGTCCGGAATAAAAATGCCTTTTAAGTCATCCAGACGTTGAATTACCTGATTGGCAATATCAACTGCATTGCTGCCCGGCTTTTTGGCAATGGCCAATGTCACCGCTGCCTGTGGATTATTGATGACTATGCTGGCAGTATTATTTTGCTCTGAGCGTAATCCAGGGCTACCTTTACCTTTGGCAATAGAAACATATTGTGATGGCGAATCAACACCGAATTCTATACTGGCAACATCTTGCAAATACACCGCCTTGCCATCGAAGACACCAACAATCAGCTGGGCGATTTCTTCAGCCGCTGTCAGAAAGCTGCCAGCCTGCAATAAAATCTCTCGGTTATCTGCGGTTACAGTTAAACCCGTATGCACACGGTTTGCCGCACGTAAAGCATTGCTCAGGCCAGTAATATCAATGTTATAACCTGACAGTGCCTGTGGATCCAGCACCACATGTACAACTCTTGTCGGACTGCCAATGGTGTATATATCTCGTGTACCATCAATGCGCTTGAGTTCCGTTTCCAGCGCATGCGCAACCTTGCTTAATTCTAACGCCCCCACATCTTTGTCTTTCGACCACAAAGTAGCACTGATTATGGGAACATCATCAATGCCCTTGGGTTTGATAATAGGCTGACCAACACCGAGATTCGCGGGTAACCAGTCCTGATTTGAGTACAATTTGTTGTACAGTCGAACGATGGCATCCGTACGATTTTCTCCTACCAGAAACTGCACCGTAAGCACCGCCATACCCGGTGTTGAGGTAGAAAAAACGTGTTCAATACCACTGATTTCTGAAATCACCTGCTCTGCGGGAGTCGCCACCAGGCTTTCTACTTCAGAGGCAGAGGCACCGGGAAAAGCGATAAATACATTGGCGAAGGTAACATTGATTTGCGGGTCTTCTTCTCGCGGTGTAATCAAAACCGCAAACACGCCCAGCAACACACCAACCAGGGCAAGCAGTGGTGTAATCTGCGTGGTTAAAAAATGTTTAGCTATGCTTCCTGAAATGCCCAGCTTAGTCATTGGCTGACACCGTCTGGCGATGCTGCATTAATAGTATGCCCGCCTTAATTGGATCCAACGCGACTTTTTCTCCCTCGTCCAGACCGGACAAAACAACCTGTAAAAGTCCATTGATGTTACCCATTCGCACATGCCTGAAGTGAATAGAACCATCTTCTGCTACCACATAAGTCGCAGTTAGTTCTGAGCGTTGCACAATGGCTTGCTGTTCTACCATTAGCACCTGTTTTTCACCTGTAACCAGCGATGCTTTAACAAACATGCCCGGGAACAGGCCTTTGATTCCCGGTGGCAAATCCAGCCTGACTTTAAAGGTATTGGAAGCACGATCTGCAATAGGGAAAATGGTAATTTTTTCTACCTGAATCTGAACCTGGCCACCTCCAATTGCCGCATCGGTATAAATATACGCTTTGCCATACACACGAATTTTATTGATAAGACTCTGCGGCACATCCACATTAACCCTGAGTTTATCCAGTGAAACGCCCGTTACCAGCTTCGCACCCACCTGAACGGCTTCACCTACTTCGACATGCCGTTGCGTAACGATACCACTGTAAGGCGCTTTTACCCGGGTATAAGACAGTTGCTCGCGTGCTTGCTCAAGATTAGCTCGCGCAGATTCCAGACGTGCTTTTGATGCAGAAAGCGCATGGGTGGCATCGTCCATTATTGCTTTGGCAACGACTTTTTTAGCGTAGATATCCTTAACACGTTGATATTCATCTTTCGCTTTCGATAAATGCGAAATGGCTTCCTTTTCACCTGCCAGCGCTTTTTTCAGGTTCGCCTGTTGTGACAGGTCTTTAAGGTGAACAATAATGCTGCCCTTTTCCACATAGTCGTCAACATCAACCAGTATTTTCTGGATAATACCGCTAGTCTGAGCAGATACGGTGGTTTTATGGATAGCTTCAACCTCGCCATCTAAACGAAATTCACGTGTTAGCAACTCTTGCCTTACTTGTGTTGTTTCGAGCTGATTGTCAGTATTACTTGCGTGTGCAAACTCAAGCTGAACAAGTTGTAGAAGAACAAGAAACAAACCTGTTAACAGCCAGTTAGCGCCAGGTAATGGGTTTCGCAGCATGGGTTTTAAATTATTCATAATTCCACCGATAAGTAGAAGAAATCATGTCAGCATTATAGATTAATTATCTAATGTATAGACATAAAATGCACACTAGTACTCAAACAACTTTGCTTTGATTGGTTTCGATGTTTAGGTAGGGTGGATAAGCGATAGCGCATCCACCGAGATATGCGATGTAAGGGGGGGGGGGATGCGTTTCACTTATCCACCCTACGACTACGACTGTGAAACCCTGTATCCATCAATGCTATGTTGTTTGGGTAATAGTATACCGTCCTTGAAAGGGTATAGAGTCAACAAAATAGAACATATTCCTGAAACCACAACAAATGTACATTAAACGGAGAATCGGAGATATACACCCTGCTTCTATTTTAGTGGTATAACATTACACACAGGTCTAATGTAATGGGGGGTGTGAAATGAACTCTAACAAACCATCCGAACTGGGTGACCTCGTATCGTGTGATGTTTGCTTTATAGAAATACCCGTATCTGAAGCAAAAAGTGAGGAAGCAACAGAATATGTTGTTTATTTTTGCGGCCTCGACTGTTACGAGAAATGGAAAAATCAGTCTGAGGACAAAGAAAACCGCTGACAAGCAAACGACTGCATGGTATTGCAGACACCGAAGAATGGCATTTACTTAGGCCTATAAGTCTGCATTTCATCTGACAGACAGTGTCAGATTTTTGACGACCGATTTCGACACTTAACGGACAGTCAAAAACTTTTAAAACATTAGTCCGCGAAG